>NZ_JANHZQ010000016.1:0-93775 GCF_041414725.1 Alteromonas sp. DY56-G5
TAGAGTTTAAAAATTAGGCAGGTGATGCTGCGGCTTAACTAAGCGTTAAACTGCGGGACTTATTCGCAGTTTCCCTAGTAGTTATTACCTTTGCTTTTTATATGCTTTTCATAGAGCGCCTATCTAATGGCGACTACGGTACGACGATAATAAAAATACGGTACGTTGCCGAATAAACTACGTCTACGCAGATATGAATTCAATAAACATCGCGTCGATTATTTTTAATTCTACGTGCTATCCACGCCACCCAACTTTAAAACAACGAACGGCCTTCATGCTCAAAGTTTAATTTAATAAGAAGTATAAATAATTGATGATATTTAAAATAAAGAGCAATTAATAAATGGGTTTTACGGGCCGTAATTACTACATTTAACGCTAAATGTTAGAAAACCTTAACCTTACAGCTAGTCGTCTTATCTTAGAAATAGTTAGTTTCCTTTATTTAACTCATCAGCGTTAAGCCTTTGGTTATTTGAGCTAGTAATTAATATTACAAACTGTGCATTCATTATTTAAAGTAAAGAAGACTAAAGCCTGAAAAATGTTTTTAGGAACATGATTAAGTCTATTATTCATCTGTGCTAGTTGTCATTAAACCTTACGAATATCTAAATATTACGAGAAGGATAGCGTAAAGCATCTTGCAAAGCTTCATCTGGCTCATTCACCATCAATTTTGATACTCTATTTAACATAATATACATTATGCGTAATTGAGTATATGTACGATTAGGGCGATGATGTCACTCTATTCGGATGCTTTGTTGGCTGTGATTACTTACAGACTTTTATGCGTGGCTGTCATGTAGACTTATTGTCGGTACTGGTGTTTGTGCGCTTACATCTCACATGCGTCAGTACTTTTAATTTAAAACTGCTCAGTTAATTTGATTTGGACGTAATAAATTGAATCGTGCGCTACGTAAAATCTGCAGTACTATGCCCCTGATTTTTCAATTTAATTCACGTAGCGCACGGTATGTTTTTGCGACGTTTTGTTGATAAAAAAAGTTAAACTATTTTGAGGCATTTATTATTAGGTTAAACAACTGAGCATTTTATAAAAGCTCATTACTTTCTTGATATCGATGTTTCTATCTTGCTTGTTGGTATTTTTACTGCGTTATTTAATATGTGATTTCATCTCTATTATCTATGCCGCAAATGACTATAAATGTTTTAAGCTCATAGCTTATTTAGATGCTCTTTTTAATCTAGAGGTATTTGATTACCTCATGTTTAAGTTAATCACCGCAATTACACCATACACAGCTATTTAAGGCTTTTTTATAAACCTGCGTTCTCGATGCAGCACGTCTATCCATAACGGCTATGCAAAGAATCTAACTCAACTGGTAAATCACTAATGCGAAATCGCAGTCACAATCTTCATTACGTATCTATTCCTTATTGTCTTGGTAGCAACGCAAACCAAATTACTAGAACGTGTGATCGTATGTACGTTTCTGTGCATATAAAGCGCTAGCTACTCGTAAACGCACTGCTAAGGAAAGTTATGAAAATTCAAAGTTTTAAGGCTGAAGGTTTAGCGCAGTTGTCATATTTGGTTTCAAGTGGACAATTTGCGTTTGTAGTTGACCCACAATTAGATATATCCACCTATATCGATGCTGCAACAAGTCTTAATGTAAAAATAGACTGCATATTTGAGACCCACCGTAACGAAGATTTTATATCAGGCGCTGCAGCGTTGGCACAGCGTCTTGATATACCTGTTTATCACGGGCCGAACGCTGACGAAAATGTTGAATATGCTTCTTGCACCAGTGATGGTGATAAATTCAACGTTGGAGATTTACTTGTATCCGTATTAGAAACGCCTGGTCATACTAAAGACAGTATCTGTCTAGCCGTATCTGATACTGCTATAAGCGACGAAGTTATTGCGGTGTTCACCGGCGATACATTATTTGTAAATGATGTAGGTAGAACTGACTTTTATCCTAATGAAGAACATGAAATGGCGGGACGCTTATTCGAAAGTCTTCAGAAGTTGTCACGCTTACCCGAATCGGCTGTTATTTATCCAGCGCATGGTGCAGGTTCAGTTTGCGGTGGAGGTATGGCAGACAGAGAGTTCTCGTCTATCGGATATGAGCGTAGGAATAACCCCAAGTTCTCAATCAAAGACAAGCAACGCTTCATTGAAGAAAAGGTACAGGAAACACATTACTATGCGCCCTACTTCGAAAAAATGGAAAAATGCAACGTTACAGGTGAGCTTTGTACTATAGATATCACCTCTCCTGCTTTCATTGGTAATTTCGATCCTTTTGAACTTTCAAATCAATGTTATAACAACAAAATAAAGATAATAGATGTAAGGACTAAAGATGAGTTTTGTAGCACTCATATAGATGGCAGTTTGTTCTTTGGTGAAGGTTTGGTTTCATCATATGCAGGTTGGTTTCTAAATGATAATGACAAAATCATTGTAGTCGCTAATAGTGGTGAACACGCCAGTTCAACGGTGTTGCAGCTACGTCGGATGGGCTTTAATAACGTTAAAGGCTATATTATCAATTTACCTGTATTAACCGGCGACGCTAACGTCGATAAAGGATTGTGTTCCTTAAGTCTCACTAGTGCCAAAGCCGTTAAAGAACACTTTGATAGTAATAGCAGTGACTGGGTTTTATTGGACGTTCGAAAACAAGATGAACGTGACAGTGTGGCAATTGACGGGTCGACGCATGTTTATCTGGGTCATCTTAGTTCGTCAATTGGAGATTTTGACAAAAACGTTAGGTATACGGTTTATTGTGGGTCGGGTGTCAGGGCTACGACAGCGGCCAGCGTTCTTAGACAAGCAGGTATAAAAACCGTGGATGTGATGGAAGGCTCGATGAAAGCATGGCAAAAGCTTAGCTAAACTTATCGATAAGCATATGTAACAAGCCTAGAGCACCATTATTATTTAACTGCTCTGTAAATAGCCAGCTAAGTGAAGTGCACCATTTAGCTGGCTCTTGTATCTAACTGACTAGGTATATCAGTCCTCTTTAAGGATTTGATGGAAGTGCTTTACTCGCTCTATATCATTATCATAGTTCATCAATAACTTATTTCTCTCAAAACTGTGCTCTGCCATGCGTATCGCCTCTGATTTAAAATCATCGTTTAGGTTATTGAAGCATGTCTTTAGGGTGGTTAACGACTTTTGAATTCTTATAGCGACTTCTATATTGGCGCCACCATCTCGCGCTATAGATGTGTATGCGTCGTCGTATAGGTCGGCAACGTTCAACTCAGGAACAGAAATACGATCATACTTTGCAGTCTCGCTCTTTTTTTCCTTTTGTGTTTTCGTGCTGTCTTCGAATTGCTTTCGCCACATAAGCATTAATCGTGTAATGATGCTAATAGTATTTATTGCCGTACCGTGATCATTGACGGATGGCGACAACGCTCTTGATGCTATCTCAGCCAGTACGATAAAGCCGAAGCGCGGGTCTGCCTCAAAGGAGCGGGCTTCTCCAATAGTGAACGCGCTAATTACATCCTTGGTTTGTTCATCTTTATTAACGTAGGCTATGGGGCGCTCTGGTGTCACAAACTCACCCGGCAGCATGGCAACATTTATAAAACAGTCTTTACTTTCAGCCCAGCGCTGTAGTTTTGCAATATCTATTAACTGAATGTAGCCTACTTGCTCGGTAAAAATAGCGTGAACCCCCTGCTCTTTTACTTGTCCCTGTGGGACTGCGCCCAAGCAAGGCATATCAATTCTGTTTTTAATGGCACGAGTGGTTGCGTGCTCCACTTTCAGTAGTGTTGAGCCTACGCGCCCTAAGCGTGCTACGCTGTCTACCCATCGTATAAACGTTAAGATAACAATGATGAAAGCCACACAGGTCAGACAGAATAAAATGAACAATCCCGCTTCATCGAAGAACGCCTGAGTCATTGCAGTAAGTGCAACAGCACTATAGATAAATGCGCCTATAAAAACTGAGAGCGCATTTTGCGAGACGTCGTCTGATATTATAAGGCTTAATGAGCGAGGTGTAGATGATTGGCTCGCTGACGCATAAGCATTGACCATAGTGCCTGCGGAAAACGTAGCAATAACCATCATACTTGATGCCATTATTGAGAGTAGCGTTTCAACAGAATCGGGCTTTATTTCAGGGATATGTTCGGCAAGTGATGTACCGTCAGCAACTTTAGCTATAAAAACCGCGAAGATAGAAAGCAAACAAAAGCCAAGAGGCTTCACCCAAAGCTTCTCTTTGAGACTGTATAAAAGAAAACGTAGCCTATCTACGGTTATCGGTGCTTCCACAACACACTCCTTGTATTTTCACTTTATTTCATACGCAACAGTAGCGGCGAATGATTAACTATAGTTTTTATTTAGCGGTAATGATGCCTTAGCGATCTATGTCTCTAGTTTTGCCCACACGCCATATCGCGCTTTACTCATCGGTAGCGCTTTTTCTATTTCCGGCGCAACGCTTGGAGCAATAACGTACATTTTCCCAATTCTTTTCCCATTTTTTGCGCCACGTAAATGGTCGTTGGCAAACCGGACATACCTTTGTGGGTAAATCAGACTTCTTCATTTTTGGTTAGCTTTGATAGAAATATTGCAGCATCTTGCTTCATGGTCTCGATGTTTTCTTCCTTCATTCGTCCATAGGTTTTGTAAATCATGGCCATTCGATGATTGTTACTCAGTTTTTCTTTGTGCTTATCAATAAAGTGCCAATACAAATAGTTGAATGGACAGGCTTTCGGCCCCGTTTTTTTCGAAACCTGGTATCCACAGTTTTTGCAATAGTTGCTCATTTTGTTGATATAACTACCGCTCGCGACATAAGGCTTACTCGCTAAGTTGCCGCCATCGCTATACAGAATCATGCCTGCTACGTTAGGAAGCTCAACCCACTCGTAGGCATCGGCGTATACCAACAAATACCATGCTTGAACCTCTTCTGGGTTAAGTTCGGTCAACAAGCTGAAGTTACCAATTACCATGAGACGCTGTATGTGATGGGCGTAAGCGTTTTGTTGCGTTTCTTTAATGCATTGCCGCATGCAATTCATATTTGTTTCAGCGTTCCAAAAGAACGAAGGTAGTGAGCGGCTGTTATTAAAGTAATTATCCGTTTTCAAATTTGGCATAAAGTGCCAATAGAAACCTCTAACATACTCGCGCCAGCCTAGGATCTGACGTATAAATCCCTCGACAGAATTTAGAGGTACTTGTCCTGCGTGGTAGGCTTGCTCAGCAGCGTGGATAGCCTCGCTAGGTGTTAACAAACCGCAGTTCAGATAAAAGGCTATATGAGAGTGGTAAAGCCAAGGCTTACCTTCCACCATGGCGTCTTGATACTGACCAAAATTAGGTAATCTTTCTTCTATAAAAGTATTTAAGACGCTGAGTGCACCTTTTCGAGTTACCGCAAAGTGGAAGTTATCTATATCGCCAAAGTGATCGTTGAACTCCTCTTTCACAAGTTCGATAACATCTGCTGTTATGTCGTCAATTTCAAACGTCGAGTGTTTAGGAACCTTATGAGTTTCAGGCATAGATTCGCGATTTTGCGCGTCATAATTCCACTTACCCCCGATGGGGTTCTTACCATCCATTAGTATGTTGTGCTTGCGGCGCATCTCACGGTAAAAAAACTCCATACGAAGTTGTTTTTTGCCGTTTGCCCAGTCGGTAAATTCCTGAGGGGTGGATAAAAAACGATTGTCATCGCAAATCGTAACAGGAACCCCAAGGGTATTTTCCCATTGCTCCATGCTTTTAAGCAGGCGGTATTCACCGGGCATGGTCACTCTTACTTCATCAAACGTGTTTTCGTTAAGCGCGTATTTTACCTGGGCGAGTAAACCGCCTTGATTGTTTTCGTCGTTATAATGAACGTAGTTAACGTTAAAATTGTCGTCGCGCAACGCATTGGCAAAATGACGCATAGCACTAAACAAAAACGCTATCTTCTTTTTATGGTGTTTTACGTACGTGGCTTCCTCACGCACTTCCGCCATTAATATGGTGTCATTACTTTTTACTGCATTAGCTATTGCCGGTAATGTTTCGGTAAGCTGGTCGCCTAAAACTAAAATAAGTGCCGCCATACCCTACTCTTTTATTTGTTGAAAAGCGTCAAGTGCACGCTGACGCGACGCTTTCAAATCAACGATTGGCTTTGGGTATTCCTTGCCAAGCTCAATGCCTGCCTCTTTCAATATGGCGTTTGGAGCTTCCCAAGGCTTATGAATGTATTTGTCTGATAACTTATTCAACTCGGGGCAGTACTTGCGAACGTATTGCCCTTTGCTATCAAATTTCTCACCTTGCAGAATTGGGTTAAATATCCTGAAGTAAGGTGCTGCATCGGCCCCTGAGCCCGCTACCCATTGCCAGCTGGCGCTATTGCTGGCAAGGTCGGCATCTAACAATGTGTCCCAAAACCACCGCTCGCCTTCGTGCCAACTGAGCAGTAAGTTTTTGACCAAAAACGAGCCTACAATCATACGTACTCTGTTATGCATGTAGCCTGTTTGCCACAGTTCGCGCATACCCGCGTCGACGATAGGAATACCCGTTCTGCCTGTATGCCATGCTTTAAGTGCCTTAGCGTCAGTACGCCAGGGAAACTTGTCAAATTTATCGTTAAAGTTTTTATTAGGCAGGGTCGGAAAATGGAACAATAAGTAATAGCTAAACTCCCGCCAACCAAGTTCACTTAGATAAGTTTCAATGCTCTTGTCTTCGCTATTACCAAACTTGTCTTTAATCGCATACCAAACTTGATTTGGCGACACTTCCCCGAAATGTAGGTGGGGAGATAAGCGAGATGTACCTTTTGCTGATGGTATATCTCTTCCATCTTTATACTTTCGCGCTGAATTCTGAATAAAGTCAGCTAGGTTATCAGCGGCGCCGTCTTCACCTGGAGCCCACGTTTTGGCGATGGTCTCATCCCACTTGATAGTGGGTAACAAACGTAAAGATGCTAAATCATCACCTTCATTACTTACATCGGCATAAGTAATACGTGCTGGCGGTGCTTTGGGGTAACGAGGCTCTTCAATCTGTAAACAGCCTTTTTTGTAGTATGGGGTAAAGACTCGGTACGGTGTACCGTCTTTCTTTAGAACCTTCATGGGTTCCCACAATAAACTACCGTTAAAACTGTGAGCTTCGTAATCACTATCGATAAGTGTTTTCTTAATCCCTTTATCCCGATTTATTTGCCACGGTTCGTAGCACCGATTCCAGAAAATACCCTTGGCATCAAATGACGCCATTAACTTGGGAATAAGCTTCTGAGGATCACCCTTAAATATTTGTAGATGCCCGTTCAGGCGTTTATTCAACGACGCAAGCGAATGATGAAGCCACCATTTGCTGGCGCCTCCTGGTTCTCTTCCGTTAGGTGTTGTGTCATCGTAGATGTAGATGGGAACTATTTTTC
Organism: Alteromonas sp. DY56-G5; assembly: GCF_041414725.1. Taxonomy (NCBI): domain Bacteria; kingdom Pseudomonadati; phylum Pseudomonadota; class Gammaproteobacteria; order Alteromonadales; family Alteromonadaceae; genus Alteromonas; species Alteromonas sp. DY56-G5. The sequence continues at coordinate 7,461 of NZ_JANHZQ010000016.1, forward strand.
CCATGTCGCAAGCAGCGTTTAATGCCGGATTGTCTTTTACACGAAGGTCTTGTCTAAACCACATGATACTAACAGGAACGGTCACTTTTTTTCCTCAGGCGTTGCGCCAAATTTTAATATTATTCGTATTGCACGTATTACGGTAATAAACGGGTTCAGGATCCGTATAAACAGTAAAAAAGTGCTCTAAATTAGTATGATAAACAACCACACTCAACAACAGTGTTCAAACCTTAATCAACGAGGTTTGTTCTGGTTTCGACATGACCTAAGACTTCACGATCAAGCAGCCATCGCCGCGCTTTGTAAAAAAGTTGCTCAGATTACTTTTGTCTACATCTTAGATGATAAGAATTTCAGCCCAAATGAGTTCGGATTGTCTCCAATGGGACAACACAGGCATACATTCTTGTTGCAGACTTTAGAAGATTTAAAACGCCAGTTGGCTGGCTTAGGTCATGAGCTACTCGTACTAAAAGGCAAGACGGAAGAGTGCCTAGCGAATCTTTTACAGGCGGGCCAATATACCCATATAGGTGTTAGTCAACATTGCGGTTATGATGAAACTGCTCAATTAAACGCAGTAAGGCGTCTCTCTAATTCATTGACTGTGGTTGAAACCCCAACGTTCGGGTTGTTTGATGTTTCGACATTACCATTCAGCATTGAAGATATGCCTGATGTTTTCAGTCCGTTCCGCAGAAAAGTAGAGAAGCATAGTGAACCTTCACCGGTTCACGATGCGCTAGCGTCTTTACCCGACGCATTTACGCCCCCGTTGGATGAGTCATTTCATTTAACCCTTGATATTGATTTACCCGCGCCATCAGAAACATCATTTGTAGGAGGTGAAACAGCGGCGCTATCCCACTTAGGCACTTACCTCTTCGACTGGCAGTCGGCGTCTTCATATAAAGAAACGCGAAATGCGCTTGATTCTTGGCAAGACAGTACTAAGTTCTCGGCCTGGTTAGCTAACGGTTCACTTTCTGCGCGAGAAGTCGTTAGGCAGGTACAGCTTTTTGAAGCAACAGTCGAGAAAAACGATTCCACTTATTGGATTTACTTTGAGCTACTGTGGCGAGAATTCTTTCACTGGTTGCAGTATAAATATGGAGCAAAATGGTTTCACTTCAGTGGGATTCAGGGGAAAACGCCATCTACACAACATTGTCCAGAAACGTTTAGACTTTGGTGTGAAGGTAAAACAGGCTATCCAATTGTAGATGCGTGTATGCGACAGCTTGCTGAAACGGGATACATGTCTAACCGCGGTAGACAACTAGTAGCAAGTTGTTTTGTGCACGAACTTCGTCAAGACTGGCGATATGGCGCAGCGTGGTTTGAGCATCAACTCATTGATTACGATGTGGGAAGTAATTGGGGAAATTGGCTCTACCTTGCTGGTGTTGGCAGTGACCCTCGCGGACACAGACAATTCAACTTGATAAAGCAAACAGAGATTTACGACCCCAAGGGCCAATTCCGTAAAAAGTGGTTATAGGTTATATGTTCTATGGTGCCAGATAACCCTAAACCGTCCATTACGATTATATGGTTTAAGCGAGATTTTCGCCTGCGTGATCATGAGCCACTTTTTCGAGCTGTAGAAGCGAAAGAAAATATATTGCCGCTTTTTTGCTGGGAACCATCGCTTATTGAAGACCCACATATGGACGTTCGCCATTGGCGATTTGTTCAGCAAAGTATCGACGATATTAACAACCAGCTTCCTGCACCTGCCCGTATTTTGACGTTGCACTGTGAAGTGATAGATGCATTTAAATTTATTGCTCGGTATTACACCATTTCTGCGGTTAGGAGTTACCAGGAAACAGGCCTAAAGGTTACGCATAACCGTGATGTAAAAGTAGCTAACTATCTGAATAATAGAAATATAGCTTTGAAGGAAAGCCAGTTTGGAGCAGTAATTCGAGGTTTGCCCCATCGAGCTCAATGGCAGTCGAATTGGGAGCACCATTTTACAACAAGCACTTACGATTTTGATATAAACAGTGCAAACTGGGTCGCTTGGACGCAGCATGCTGCGATAAAAGATGCTGAAAAGAATTTCGACGACATCGCCGGTTATAGAGCGTCTATTAGCCGCCAATTTGACCCTAATTCAGTCTACGAAACCAACCTTCGTCCCGAGGTCATCGCGCACCTAAGTGAACTTGAAGCTATGCAACCTGGCGGTGAAAAACGTGCATGGCATGTGCTGAAAGACTTTTTTAAAAGTCGGGGGAAGTTTTACCATCAGCATATATCGATGCCAGAGAATGCGAGGCGAGCATGCTCTCGATTGAGTCCATATTTGGCTTGGGGCAATATATCAATCAAGCAAGTTTACCAAAGTGTTTTGCAGCAAAAACAAGTGAAGAAGACGTTAACGGGCGACGAAGGAAAACAATGGGGGCGTGCCCTTTCTGCATTAACTTCCAGACTTCACTGGCATTGCCACTTCATCCAAAAATTTGAAAGCGAACACAGTATAGAATGGCGCCCAATGAACCGTGCCTATGAGAACTACCCTTTTATTGACGGCCCTGAAGCTGAGCGTCGTTTTTATCGTTGGAAAACCGGCCTAACTGGCTATCCACTGGTTGACGCCTGTATGCGAGCGTTGAAGTATACCGGTTATCTAAATTTTCGCATGCGCGCTATGATCACTAGTTTTCTGTGCCATCACTTAAATGTTCATTGGCTAAAAGCTGCGCATTACCTAGCTACGCAGTTTTTAGATTTCGAGCCAGGTATTCACTATCCACAAATTCAAATGCAAGCCAGCGTAACAGGTATCCACACCGTGAGGTTGTACAATCCTGCTACACAATCAAAAAAATTAGATCCAGAGGGTCTATTCATAAGAAAGTGGGTGCCAGAGCTTAAATCATTGCCTGGCGACGCAATACACGCGCCGTATCTATTGCCTCCTCTAGAGGCTCAAATGCTCGACTTTGACCTAGAGCGAGACTATGTCGCGCCCATTACTAATATTGCTATTCATAGCCAGAGCACGGCTAAGCGACTATGGGACTTTCGAGACAGAGATGATGTGGTTAAAGAAGCGCAGCGCATAGTGAAACGTCACACCATGCAAAATAGCCCCAGTCTAGCATGGCTTAAAACTAAGCTAGACCATTAGGCCTAGCGGTTATTTTTTCGAAGCCACTCGTTTAAAAGTTTAATTTGTCCGCACTTGTATGCCGCGTACATAAGTCTCATGGCGTTCGACATTGCTTCACTATCTGTCCAACCCGTCTTGTCGCGTATTTCGTCATAACACGCTTTTGCTTCTGGGCTTACATAGCCTCTTACTAGCTTTTTACCCGCGTCTTTTTGTCTTTCTCTGAAACGTCGCTGTTTATCTGCATTGGCTTTAGCTCTATCTGCTGCACTTTTCTTAATGATCTTTTTCGTCGTTTGTTCTGTCATAGTTTTCACATAAAGTTACGTTATGGTAGAGCCTAAAAAGTTAGGGTCTGCACATATTTCATACGCCTAGCGTGATATTTATACAGGCCCAAGTAACTAAAGCTATATTAGCACGCGTTTTTCTTCAGAAAAATGACTGTTCAGAGTTGTTTGGCGTACAACTGTTCGCTAAATTAGCACCGTCACTTAAATAACAGCAACGAGTTGGGAATGTCAGAGAAGAAAAACAGTTTTAATAGAGAAGATTTATTGGCGTGTAGCCGTGGTGAAATGTTTGGACCAGGTAATAGTCAACTTCCCGCCCCTAACATGCTTATGATGGACCGTGTAGTTTCAATCACAGAAGATGGCGGCGAACATGGCAAAGGCGAAATCATCGCAGAATTGGATATTACCCCGGATTTATGGTTCTTTGACTGTCACTTTCCGGGCGACCCGGTAATGCCAGGCTGCTTAGGCCTAGACGCGATGTGGCAACTGGTTGGCTTCTTCTTAGGTTGGAGTGGCGGCCCAGGTAAAGGTCGTGCACTGGGCGTAGGTGAAGTTAAATTTACCGGGCAAATACTGCCAACAGCTAAAAAAGTTACGTACAAAATCACTATGAAGCGCGTGATTAAGCGCAAACTGTTCATGGGCATGGCTGATGGTACTGTAGAAGTTGATGGCCGTGAGATTTATGTAGCGAAAGATTTGAAAGTTGGCTTGTTCCAAGATACGTCAAACTTCTAAGCTGTCTTTATTGAGCTTTACGGTCAAATAATCTCGACCTACAAAAAAGCCCCTTTTCAGGGGCTTTCCTTTTTGCATAATCAGTTCATAAAAGAGAAGTGTTATTTGACACTTAAACCTAAGTGTCTGTCTTCTACTGCCTCACGCCATCCACCTAACCATTGTGAACGTGCATCGTTTTGCTGAAATGGACAATTTTCCTTTGAACGACCGCTAATGCCAGCTTGATAGCCTTTAGAATGGGCGCGTGTCAGTTTATCTCTTTTTTGTCTTTTCATTGATTAGCCTCTTTTGTTTGTTGAAAGTACAACAAATCATTTTCTCGAGCGCTCTACATCATTTCGGTTGATAGTGCCGGAAAAGTGATTGCGTACACTACTTTGATAGTGCAATTAACTAAATGGTTCAAGAAAAATAAAAAATAAAAGGGCTTGACAAAGTTTAAATAAATGAAGTTTCGATAAAATTTTTGTTACATTTTTTATGCATAAATATGTAACTTTTTACATTATTTAGGCATAAAAAAAGCCACGGGTGTGTGGCTTTTTGAAATGTGATCACATAATAACCAAATGGTCAGTTATTTTTTCAACCGTCTGCGCATAAATACACCTGCAAACAGACCGAAAAATGCTAACCATCCTGTGGAAGCGCCCTTGCGCTCATAGGGTTGTTCGTCTTCTGGAATTTCACATTCTTCTATCGAGCCATTCGCTAACGGAGAAAGTTTGACTGCTACAATTGTGTCAATTTCTTCAGTTTCACCGTCAGAATTAATAACGTCATTGCCCGTTACGTATTTGTTAGTGGCTTTAATTCTCGCATTCGCAATGATTTCGTCATTGTCATTGATATCTACCGCTTCAATAAGTTCGTACGGGTTATCACACGACACTAAATCATTTAAGTCAATAAACTCTCCCGTATCGATGTTGTACATGAACGCGGCAGTTTCACGTAGCGTTTCACTGGTAGCGACTACATCTGCCTTACCAACAACAATATTATTGTTATTAATGGCATTTGCAGTTACCCCTGCGCTCACAAAGAAACCATCTGGATAATGTTGCTCTTGTGTGTCTAGGTTATAAACAAATAAACGCGAACGTGCGACATCGCTTTGAGAGCGAAGCACAGCACCGGTTACCCAGTTTTCGTCGTTAATTGCAATTGCTTGGCTAATGATATTTTCTTCGCGTGGAAGAAGTTCAATGGTTTCACCGTCTCTGAAAACCGTTGCAACTCGTTCACTTTCAGTCCTGCCTGATGTATTTGGGCGCGTTATCGTAATGCGATCTCCAGTAAGGCCTTCACCGACTGCGATACCTTGGTTATTTATGTCATAGGCATACGTGAAATAGTGGCGTGTATCGTCTTCATCAGGTTCAAATAATAACGGGTAGGTATCGGTGCTGATTACATCGCCGTTGACATCGATCTGCCAAATGGTAGCGTTAACCTCAGACAGCAATACGAAGCTCGGTAAGTAATTTGTAGATGAATTAATGAAGTAGCTAGAAATACGTGGAACAGCAAAATCGCCATTATAAATAGTAAACAGGCAGCGACCTTCAGATGTGTCACCACGAGACTCATCGTCTGTACACGTTTCAACAGCATCGGCAACATCATCGCGGAAACTAACAGTACTGAAACCTGCAACCTGTAAGTTTGCGTTTATTGCTCGAGCTGAAGAGAACCCTCCTACAGTGTCATCAACAGCTGGAAGTACTTTAGTCTCTCCAGATGCTTGAACAAAGGCTTGTTGTGCTGACTCTGGATACGTGTAGTTTAATGTATCGCCATCTTCGTTCTCATATGGGTCTAGAACAACCAGTCCCGAAGAATCACCGACAATAAAGTTACCGTTCAAGCTGTCACGACCAGTCGATTCAACAGATCGCGTATAGTCATCAAATTTGTCTGTAACTTCATCAAGACCTGGTACTAATGATATATCTTGAGTGTCGGTTGCATAGGTTCTATACGACGCTAGCTTCTGTCCCGTTGTAAGATTTGGGTTCGATAGAAGATAATTTACTACCGTGGTATAGTCTATGTCTGTAAAAACACCCTGGCGTGCGTCATCTTCGTTTTCTAGACTCTCACCGAACTGGTCAAAAAAAGTCGTGTCTTCTTCAAGCTGCTCTGCGTCGATTGGTGGATTGAACTCCAGTTGAACGACAGACAACATTTTGCCTGAGTTATCAATCGAACGAGCAAAATTGTTTCTAGCGGTATCCTGTAAAGGAAGAGGCGTCACTGAATAGGTCGCGGCGAATGCCGAAACACTTCCTGTTGCCAACAGAACGGCGGCGGCAAGCTGAGTTCGTTTCATTTAAAATCCTATTTACTGCTGATTATCTTCCAGCATACTTTCTAGTTCATCCCAGCGCGCATATTTCTGGGAAAGTAATTCTTCTTTATCTGCCAACTCGGCTAACGCCTTGGCAGTAATGTCACTGTCTTGTTTGAAAAAGTCCGGGTCGTTCACTTTTTCTTGCATAGCCTCAAGCTCTTCCTCAAGTGTCTCTAGTTCTTTCGGCAAGGACTCAAGTTCACGCTGGTCTTTGTATGATAGCTTTTTCGTCTTACGGGGAGAAGACTTAGCACTAGGACTGTCTGAAGCTGAATTAGTTTCATTCTTTACCTTGGCTTTTTCTTCCTTTTCGATTTGCTGACGTTTTTCCTGTTGCTCTTTATACCAGTTTTCTACGTCAGTGAAACCCCCAATAAATTCGCGAAGCATTCCATTACCTTCGAATACCACGCTACTATTTGCTACGTTATCAACAAATTCCCTATCGTGACTGACTAAAAGCACGGTGCCGGTATATTCGTTGAGTAAGGTTTCGAGCATTTCCAAGGTTTCAACATCTAAGTCATTGGTAGGCTCATCCAGCACCAAAACGTTGCTCGGTTTAAGCATCAGTTTTGCTAGCAACAGGCGGTTTTTCTCTCCACCTGATAGCGACTTAACCGGGGCATTAACGCGTTCAGGCGTAAATAAGTAATCTTGTAAGTAGCTGATCACATGGCGTGGGTGACCATTTACCATCAGATCGCGTTTACCGTCGCCTACCGCGTCTATCACAGACTTTTCTAAATCCAGTCCGTGGCGGTGCTGGTCAAAGTAAGCAACTTCAAGGTTAGTGCCTTGTTTGCAGTTGCCGCTATCGGGCTGGAGTTCGCCGAGTAGAAGCTTGATAAGCGTACTTTTACCGCTACCATTTGGACCAATGAGAGCAAGCTTGTCTCCACGCAAAACATTCAGGTTTAACCCTTTAACAATAGGCTTGCCTTCAATGCTATAGCTTAAGTCTTTTACTTCAAACACCATCTTTCCAGAGCGCGCGCCCTGGTGTTGATTGACTACCGCATTGCCCTGAACCGCTCTTCTCGCTTTACGCTCCTCGCGTAGTTTTTTCAGCGCTCTTACTCGGCCTTCGTTGCGGGTACGGCGGGCTTTAATGCCCTGACGAATCCATACCTCTTCTTGCGCTAGTTTTTTATCAAACTCAGCGTTTTGTGAAGCTTCAACCTCTAAATCGTGCTGCTTCTTTTCTAAATAAGTTTCGTAGTTACCCGGATAGCTCGTAACCGAGCCGCGGTCTAGATCAATAATTCGCGTAGCCATGGCACGTATAAATGCACGGTCGTGGCTTACAAACACAATTGCGCCTTGGTAATTACTCAAGCTGGACTCAAGCCAGCGGATCATTTCAATATCAAGGTGGTTAGTTGGTTCGTCTAACAGGAGCAAATCCGGCTGTCGAACAAGCGCACGAGCTAGCGCTGCTTTTCTACGCCATCCCCCAGAAAGAGTAGATAGCGATATCTCAGGGTCTAGCTTTAGCATGGTTAGCGTCTGTTCAATTTGCTGTTCAAACTGCCACGCGTCTCTGGCTTCTAACTGTTCTTGTAGTCGCTGTAATTTATTTAAATTTGATTCGCTTGGATCTTCACCAACGATACGGGTTTGATGAAAGTAGGCTTTCAGTGTTTCACCTACGTCAGATAAGCCTTCGGCAACATAGTCAAAAAGCGTCACATCGGTGGTTTGAGGCGGGTCCTGCTCTAAGCGCGCAATGACCGTATTATTTTCAATTATACGCTGCCCATCGTCGGCAATAATATCGCCAGCGATAACTTTCATTAGCGTTGATTTACCACTACCGTTGCGACCTACTAAGCAGACGCGCTCTTTAGGCTGTACAACCAGTTCGACACGGTCTAACAGCGGCGGATTCCCATAAATAACAGTGATGTTTTTTAACTGCAAAATGCTCACTGAAGAAACTCCTCTAAATCGGCGGTATTAAAAGGCCAGCCGATTTCTTTTTCATTATCTGCCCGTTTCAAAACGGGGATCCTTGCACCGTACAAATGATAAAGCTCAGTGCTAGTGCGAATGTTAACCTTCTCTATATTAAGCGATGAAAACATAGACGTTTGTTGAAGCTCAACATCGGCTAAGTCGCACAGGCTACATTGGGGCCCGGTGTAAAAATAAATTTTCATGAGCCTAGCACCCAGCACTGATGGATGTTGCCTTTACGTGCAAAATCTTCTGGAATAGTGTCTTTGGTAATATTGTCTACTGACAATCCCAGTTCACTCATGGCTGTCTCATCTAGCTTAAAGCCACGCTTGTTGTTAGAGAAGATGATGATCCCCTGCTCTTTTAAGCACGCTTTAGCATCGGTAAGCATTTTTACGTGGTCGCGCTGCACATCCCACGTATTTTGCATACGCTTTGAATTCGAAAATGAAGGTGGGTCGATAAAAATTAAGTCGTATTTGCCTTTATGCGTGCCTAACCAAGTGGTGCAGTCAGCTTGAATAAAAGCATGAGGCGCAGTGAGTTTGTTCAGCGCTACGTTCTTCTTTGCCCACTCTAAATAAGTATTAGACATATCCACTGTCGTTACAGACTTTGCGCCACCTTTAGCGGCGAATACCGACACACTACCCGTATATGAAAACAAGTTAAGAACGTCTTTACCTTGGGACAACGCCTGCACTTTTTGGCGGGTATTACGGTGATCTAAGAAAAGGCCTGTGTCCAAGTAGTCAGTAAGGTTAACCAGGAAACGAGCGCCATTTTCAAACACTTCCATCATGTCGCCAGTCTGATTAATTTTCTCGTACTGTTTTGTACCTTTTTGTTGGCTACGCACTTTAAGCGCTATCTGTTTTGGTGAAACACCTGTTACTGCTGGCAAATGAAGCAAGACTTCTTGCAGACGCTTGCGTGCTTTATCTTCAGAAACCGTTTTTGGCGGCGCGTATTCTTGAACGACCAGCCAGTCACCATATCTATCTACGGCAACGTTATAATCTGGCAGGTCAGCATCGTATATGCGGTAACAGTTAGTGTTAGCGTTCTTGATCCAGCCTTTCATGCGCTTGAGGTTTTTCTTCAAACGATTGGCAAACTCGTGGTTGCTAGCGTCCTCGCTAAACTGTACCGTGTTTTCTTCATCCAACACATAATTCGCTAAACGACATTCCAGCTTACCGTTATTCATAGCATAGTCTTTGGTGGCGCGAAGCTTTAAAACCCGAAGCAAATCACGATTGCTGCTAAGAAGCGACACATGCCATCCCTTCCAGGCTTCTTTAAAACGCTTACCCCAATCACTAAATAGCGGTATTAACGATGTTAGCTCGCCCAAACGTTCTCCGTAAGGAGGGTTTGAAACGACGTAGCCTGGTGTGGCAACGGGAGGAGAAGATTTTGTTGCGTCTTGCTGTGAGAACGAAATATCGTTAAATACGCCAGCAAAATCAGCGTTTGCTTTTGCAATTGCTACCATTTTACGGCTGAAATCACCCGCGTAAATACCACTGCAGCTAGGCTTCTGAACGGAAATAGCTTGTTCTACCAAATCATCCCAAAGCTTCTCTTCGTGGCCGAGCCACTTAGTAAAGCCCCAATACATACGCTTTATACCTGGCGCAATATTGCGAGCGATGTAGGCTGCCTCAATCGCGATGGTGCCCGAGCCACACATCAAATCGACCAATGGCACATCGGTATTCTCTGTCCATCCACTACGCATTAGCATTGCGCTTGCGATATGCTCTTTAAGCGGCGCGTCACCGGTTTCTTGTCGGTATGCGCGTTGGTGCAGACTTGCCCCCGCTAAATCTATGCCTAAAATTACATTATCGCGATGTAGTCTTGCATACACAGAAATATCAGGGCTCTTTCGTTCTACTGATGGGCGCGGTAAGCCTTGTTCTACAAATGAATCTACTATGGCGTCCTTAACACGAACCGCACCAAATTGAGTGTTTTTTATGGCAAAGTTTGTGCCGATAAACTGTACAGATAAGGTATGACGTGAATCCATCTGCATTTGCCAGTCAATACCCATAGCCGTATTATACAGTGCATCTGCATCGCCTGCTTTGCCTGATGCCAACACCCAAACTACGCGGTTAGCTAAGCGTGACCATAAGCAAAGTTTATACGCATCCTCTTTTGAGCCTTCAAACTGAATAGTGCCAGGCCCTTGCTTAACTTGCGCATCAGGGCAAAGGCGTAGCACTTCTTGTTTTAATAGTTCGTCAAGACCGCGACTGGTCGTAACCAGAATAGTATTCATTCATGTACCTGTTTTTGATGTACGTGCTTAAGAAAAAGCACGTACACGAGAGATTGGTTTGGGTATATTATAACGCGTTTACGATGCGTTTAACGAGCGATGGGCCTTGATAAATAAAAGCCGAGTAGACCTGCACCAGTGATGCGCCAGCGTCCAAGCGTGCTTGTGCCGCTTCGGGTGAGTCAATACCACCAACGCCAATAATAGGAATAGCGCGGTCAAGTGCTTTGTTTAGCTTGCGTGTTACTTCTAAGCTCATATCTGTCATAACTGAACCACTTAAACCCCCCATTTCCTCAGCGTGCTGTAATCCGGCAACGGCATCACGTAAAAGTGTAGTATTAGTAGCAATTACGCCATCCATTTTGCTGTTAATTAGCGAGGCAGCAATACTGTCAATTTCCACATCGCTCAAATCTGGCGCTATTTTAATAAACAGCGGCACATATTTACCGTGAGTTTGCGTTAGCGTTTCCTGTGCTGCTTTTAGGCCAACTAACAGCTTATCGAGCGCTTCACCGTATTGAAGGTTTCTTAGGCCAGGTGTATTTGGTGACGAAATGTTAATAGTGACATAGCTTGCGTAAGGATAAACTTTGTTTAAACAAATCAGGTAATCGTCGAGCGCATTCGCTTCTTCGGTATCTTTATTTTTACCAATATTAATACCAATAGGCCCTTTAAACTGAGCCTTTTTCACTTGTTCGACAAGATGATCAACACCTTTATTATTAAATCCCATGCGATTAATAATGGCGTGCTTTTCCGGAATTCTGAATAAACGAGGTTTTGGGTTTCCTGGCTGCGGACGAGGCGTTACCGTGCCTATCTCAACAAAACCAAATCCCATGCTGGCAAACGCATCAATACAATCGCCGTTCTTATCAAGCCCAGCGGCAAGTCCTACGGGGTTATCGAAGGTCATGCCTGCAACGGTAACGGGCTTTTTAATCGTCGGTGTGCTGTACATCCATTTCAGCGGTGTATGTTGGGTCTTGTTTAACCAGTTAATGGTGAAATCGTGACTTTTTTCAGGTTCACACTGAAGCAAGAATTTTTGCACTAGAGATTGCATGGTTATTATTACCGCTCGCTAATTAAGGGCCTGTTGATCATCAACGTATATTGCGCTTGTATTGGGTTTGCTTTTACAAACGATGCTGCAAAAACGTACAGCAATGTTCAGTCGGCCAATAAAAAGCCCTGATAAACAGGGCTTAAATCATTAAGGTGCGTGTATTCTAATGGTTAGACTTCACGCTTAAAAGCATCAATTCACGTAAAGCGACAGAAAATTTCGCAAATTCGTGCGTTGTACTGGTCTTAAACTCAGACATCATGTGATACCAGCGCTTAAGTAGGACCTGATTGCTTTCAATCCACTCATCAAGAATTTGATCTGCACTACTTACGTCTTCGCGAGAAGCTAGCAGGTTAGCTGCAATGGAACGCTGCTGCCAATCTAACTCTTCACGATACGAGGCGCGAGCTAACGCTTGCCAGTGGTTGCTTACCGCCTGGTTGTTTATCTGGTCTAAGAACCAGTGAAGTTCTAAACGAGAACCTAGCTGATAGTAAAGCTTAGCGACTACATCGGTATCGTGCTTATCTGCTTCAACGATTTGCGCAAGGTCAAAGCTAGAGAACATGTTAGAGAAGCTTGCAACCTGATAAGCGATGTCTTCTGGTACACCCTTATCAATGTATTTCTGCGTAGCGTTTTCAAGCTGAGTAAATTCGCTTTTAACCAAGTAGTTTTGCAGGTTCTTCGATAAAATATCGAAGGTACCACGGTAGCTCGCGATGGCTTCTTCAATGGATTGCGTCTTATTACCGTGGCGAATATACCAGCGCGAAGCGCGACGCATAATTCTACGTGCTTCATCCAACATTTTAAGCTGTAGCTGAGCTGGAATAACGTTATCCAGTTGTTCGATGCGCTCCCACAGCGTCTTCATATTAAAGATACCGTGAACAATTGCGTATGCGTCAGCAATTTCGCTCACACTTGCGCCAGTTTCTTCCTGCATTCTAAACACGAAGTTAAGGCCCATGTCGTTAACCATATTGTTGGTTAACTTAGTCGCAATAATTTCGCTTCTAAGCGGATGCTGTTGCATGTGTGTTGCGAATTTTTCGCGGAGCACTTTAGGGAAGGCTTCTACTAACAACTTACCGTGGTAAGGGTTGTCAGTAATTTCCGGAATATTAAGCGCATCTTTAAGTACCATTTTGCCATACGCAATCAAAACGCTTAACTCTGGGCGAGTTAAACCTTGATCCGTGGCTACGCGATCTGAAATCTCATCGTCACTTGGAATAAATTCCAATTCACGGTTTAGCTGACCTTCACGCTCAAGACCGTGGATAAAGCGAAGCTGTTCTTTAAGTTGCTTAACGCCAGCTAACTCAGTAATAGAGATAGACTGAGTTTGACGGTAGCAGTCTTTCAGTACAATTCGACTTACATCGTCGGTCATATCGTAGAGCAACTTATTACGCTGTTTAAGCGTAAGTTCACCGTCGTTAACTAGGCTGTTAAGCAAGATTTTGATGTTTACTTCGTTATCTGAGCAATCAACACCACCTACGTTATCGATGAAGTCAGTGTTAACTCGGCCACCGTTAGACGCATACTCAATACGACCTAACTGCGTTAGACCTAAGTTACCGCCCTCGCCCACAATTTTAGCTTGTACGTCACGACCATTGACGCGTAAGTCGTCATTAGCACGGTCACCTACGTCTGAGTGAGATTCTTTCTTGCTCTTAATATACGTACCGATACCACCGTTCCACAGTAGGTCAACTGGCATTTTCAATATATTGTGAATTAGCTCATTAGGCGTCATGGTTAGTTGACGCGTACCTAACCACTTTTTCATTTCAGGTGAAAGCTTGATAGATTTAGACGCGCGGCTAAATACGCCACCGCCTTTTGAAATCAGCTTACTGTCATAGTCTTCCCAGCTTAGGCTTGGGTTCTCAAACAGGCGTTGACGCTCTTTATAACTTGCTGCTGCATCTGGGCTTGGATCAAAGAAAATATGTAAATGGTTAAACGCAGCGATTAGTCGCGTATGCTCTGATAGCAACATACCGTTACCGAATACGTCACCTGCCATGTCACCCACACCAACAGCGGTAAAGTCAGTGGTCTGGCAGTCGATACCAATTTCTCTGAAATGACGTTTAACCGACTCCCATCCGCCGCGTGCAGTAATACCCATTTTCTTATGGTCATATCCAATACTACCGCCAGATGCAAATGCATCGCCCAGCCAAAACCCAAACTCTTCCGCAATACCGTTTGCGATATCAGAGAATGTGGCGGTGCCTTTATCTGCAGCAACAACTAAATAAGGGTCGTCATCATCAAGGCGAACGACATCCTTAGGAGGAACAATTTCACCATTTACAATGTTGTCAGTAATATCTAACAAGCTGGTGATGAAAGTGCGGTAGCATGCTTGGCCTTCAGCCTGAATAGCTGCGCGACCTTCGCCTACAGGTAGGTTCTTACAAACGAAACCACCTTTTGCACCAACCGGAACGATCACCGTGTTTTTAACTTGTTGCGCTTTTACTAGGCCGAGTACTTCTGTTCTGAAGTCTTCTTGTCTATCAGACCAACGAAGACCGCCGCGGGCAACTTTGCCGCCACGCAAGTGCACACCTTCAACACGAGGACTGTAAACAAAAATTTCAAATTTAGGCAGTGGTAATGGCATGTCAGGAATGAGTTCCGGCATCATCTTAAATGATACATATGATTTCTCATTGCCGGCATCGTCTGCCTGATAGAAGTTTGTACGTAACGTTGCAGACATCATATCCAGATAACGACGAATAATTCGGTCATCATCCAAGTTACTAACGTTGTCTAACTGTTCCTTAATAGTCTCAAGAATACCTTCCTCTTTTTTCTCATTGCGCTTTTTCTTAGGATTAAAACGCTGGTCGAAAAAGTCTACGAGTAAACGAGCAATGTCTGGATAGTTAGCTAGTGTGTTTGCGATGTAGTCACGGCTGAAAGAACTGCCGGTCTGGCGCATGTATTTAGCATAAGCACGGAGTACCGTAACTTTACGGCCAGTCATATTCGCGCCAAGGATAAGACGGTTAAACGCGTCGTCTTCTAGTGTCTTATACCACACTTTGGCGAAGGCATCTTGAAAGAGAATCTGGGCGTTTTCCATGTCAAAGTGCTGACCACTTTTGTGTAACATGGTGAAGTCCATGACCCAGTTACGTTCACCTTCTGAACACGTGACTTTATAAGGGCTTTCATCGATTACGCGTAACCCAAAATTCTCAAGCATCGGTAACACGTCAGACAAATGGATAGGCTCGGCACGGTGGAAAAGCTTAAGCTTAACTACTTGGCTGTCAGCGTCTTCTTCTTGTGGACGATAGAACAACATATCCAGTGTGTGGCTGTCGTCTAACATCTCTAGTTTGCCAATATCTACAAGCGCTGCTGACGGTAGGTTATGCTCCATATAGCTGCGAGAGAAAGCATTGTTGTATTTGCGTTCCAACGCTTTACCCGAAGCCTCACCGTGTGCCGCTGAAATAGCTGACGCGAGTCTGTCATTCCAGGTTTTGGTCAACTCAATAATGTTTTGCTCTATTTCCTTCACATCGAATTCCGCGTTGTTGTCGTTGACTCTAGCAATGTAATGCGTACGGGCATATACAGACTCTGAGAAGAACGTAGTAAATTCCACTTCTTCGGTTGCGCCCAATGACGCTTTAAGTAGC
Source organism: Alteromonas sp. DY56-G5 (assembly GCF_041414725.1). NCBI lineage: Bacteria > Pseudomonadati > Pseudomonadota > Gammaproteobacteria > Alteromonadales > Alteromonadaceae > Alteromonas > Alteromonas sp. DY56-G5. The sequence goes on from NZ_JANHZQ010000016.1 coordinate 23,006, forward strand.
GCTTGGGTTTCTTTGCGTAACTGGGTGTTATAGCGCTCTCTTGGCACAAAGACCATGCACGAGAAAAAGCGGCCAAAAATGTCTTTTCGAATGAATAAACGTGAAATTCCACGCTCTTGCATTTGAAAAATACCCATCACAATTTGCGCTAGTTCTTCTGCTGGCGTTTGTAGCAACTCATCTCGTGGGTAGGTTTCTATAATATTTGCAAACGCTTTGTATGCGTGAGTTCCAGGCTCGAAGCCAGATAGCTCACAAATACGTTTGATTTTTTCACGTAAAATCGGAAGCTGAGTTACGCTGTTGTTATAGAAAGAGGCAGAATACAGACCTAAAAAGCGGTGCTCACCAACAACCTGACCTTCTTTGTTAAACACCTTCACGCCTACATAGTCCATATATGCAGGACGGTGTACTCGCGCGCGTGAATTTGTTTTGGTCAGAATCAATGGGTTTTTGCTAAGCGCTTCCGCACGGGCTGATGCAGGCAAGCGAGACAACAAACGCTCACGGTCGTTTACTGAGTTTTTAAGCAAACCCAAACTGGTGTCGTTTTGAGGGATCCATCTATGGTCCCCTTCAATAGCTTTAACGTCATAATAACGGTAACCCATCATTGTGAAGTTGTGATCGCCTAGCCATTCTAAGTAAGCTTTAGTTTGCTTTTTGGCTTCTGCAGATACTGGCCAGTTAAATTTAGCATTGTTTTTAATTACGTCTTGCAAGGTATTTGTCATGCCTTGCCAGTCTTGAACTGCCAAAGAAACTTCATCAACGACAGAGTGCAGTTCTTGTGTTAGAGCATCGATGTCTTTTTTCGATGTTTGTCTATCGATTTCGATAAAGATGACCGTTTCTTTTTTCGCACCTTCAAGCGATTGACCTGGCTCAGCAAACGCTTCAACTTTGTTCGCTTTGTCGCGCTTAATGCCAATTGGGCTGTGAAGGAATAAATGTGCGGTGATGTTCAAACGATTTAGCAACATGCGCACCGAGTCAACCAAAAATGGCATATCCGACACAATAATCTCAACAATTGTGTGGCTTGAGTGCCAGCCGTGTTTGGCAATTTCCGGGTTAAATACGCGTATGTATGGCGACGTATGCTCAAACTTCGCCAAGCCATTCCATAAACTAAGTGTTGCACCGTAAAGGTCGCTGTCGTTGCGATTTTCTAGGTCATCGCTTGAAATATTTTTATACAACAGACGTCCGAATTGCTGCACAAGAGACTTCTGCTTTGTATCTACTTTTTTGTCGATAAGTGCAAATACATTGTCTAGCAGTACTGAGTGTCGCTGTGAGGTGACTGTCATTTGTTAACCTTTTTTGAATGTCGTAATACCAATCCAGCTTGGTATAAGTGCCGAGTACCTAACTATTTTCCCTAATAAATGACGCTAATGAAAGCCCATTTTTAACCTTATATTAACAGCATAGATAAGTATGCAGAAAACACCCAAAAAAAAGGGCCTAAAGGCCCTTTTTAATGCTTAGCTATGCAAAAATATTTTATGCATCAGGGTCATTCTTGTTCCACCATAGGAATCTTGCTAGTGCAGGCAGTACAATTATTGCTCCAAGCATGTTCACGACGAACATAAATGTAAGCAAAATGCCCATATCCATTTGGAACTTAAGCGAAGAGAACACCCATGTGCTCACGCCTATTGCCAGCGTAATACCGGTAAATAGTACAGCACTTCCACGTTCTTTTAAGGCAGCGAAATATGCTTCTTGCACGGTAGCGCCTTTCTTCAGCATCAAGCTCTTGGTAGAGAGTATATAAATACCATAGTCTACACCTATACCCACGCCAAGTGCGATAACTGGTAATGTAGAAACGGTGAGGCCAATTTGAAGGTATGTCATTAGGGCTTGCGCCAGTACAGACACCACATACAGCGGAATAACAACAACTAACGTAGCACGCACCGAGCGGAAGCTAATTAGACACAACGCAATAACGGCGCCAAATACATAAAGCATCATAGGGTCTTGCGCTGCACTAACCGCTTCATTAGTTGCGGCCATCACGCCTACAGGTCCAGAAGCAAGACTGAACTTCATATCATCGGTTTGATATTCATCGCGATACGCTTTCACCGCTTCAACTACGCGAGAGATCGTTTCTGCTTTGTGGTCTTCCATAAACAGAATAATTGGCATGACCGAGCAGTCGCCGTTAAGTAAACCAGACGACGTTGGAACGCGAGAAATTGCCTGCACCAATGTTTGCTGGTTACGAGGGAGTACCTGCCACTTAACGTTGCCTTCGTTGTAACCTGCGTTAACAATTTTTGCTACAGATGCCAACGAAACCGCCGATTGAACGCCTTGAACATTTTCCATTTTCCACTGGAAGTCGTCCATGGCCTTCATCACGCTGTGTGACGTACAAGCTTCTGGTGTGGTTTCAACCAAAATAGAAATGTAATCTACCGTTACTTCGTACTTATCGGTAATCAGGAAAGTGTCCTGATTGTAGCGTGAGGTTTCATGAAGCGCAGGTGCACCCGCATGTAAGTCCCCTATCTTCATATTCTGAGCTTGGAAATGACCAAACACGAATAGGATAGCAGTAACGATAAGAATTATTGCCGCAGGCTTTTTACGTGAACAAGCTGCAATGACTTCCCAGAATTTCGAATTAGCGTTTTCTTTACCCGCGAATTTTTCGACATATTTCTGGTCAAGTTTTAAGAAGCTCATCAGCACAGGCAGCAGCAACAAGTTGGTAAGAATGATTACCGCTACACCCATACTTGCCGTAATCGCCAACTCGCGAATAATGCCGATATCGATTACCAATAACGTCATAAAGCCAACCGTATCAGATAACAATGCAATTCCGCCTGGAACCAGCAAGTTTCTAAATGCCGCCGTAGATGCCCGTTTAGCACCAATACCGGTTACTGCTTGTTTTTCTACCGCGTTAATCATTTGTACGCCGTGGCTCACACCAATGGCAAATACCAAAAATGGCACCAGTATTGACATAGGGTCCATACCAAAGCCAATTGAAGTAAGCAGGCCTAGCTGCCAGATAACGGCAATGATTGAGCATACTAATGGCAATAACGTAAGCATGATGCTGCGCGAGAAGAAATACACCATTACGGCAGTAATCGCGATAGCAATGGCGAAAAAGATCAGCACGTCTTTTGCACCGTCGGCCACATCGCCAATCATTTTCGCAAAGCCAATTATATGAATAGACGTATTTTCGTTTTCATATTGACCGCGAAGCTGCTCTTCAAGCTCTGCCGCTAATGCCAATGTATTGAGAGGCTCGCCAGTTTGCGGGTCAATATCGAGCAATTGCGCTGTTACCATTGCGCAGCTGTAATCACTGGATACTTGTCTTCCGACGATGTTTGCCTTTTCTACGTTAGCTGCCACCAACTCTAATGCTTCTGGGCTCGCAGAATTAAAGTCGGCAGGAATGACCGGTCCGCCTGCAAAGCCGCCTTCTACAATTTCAGTAAAGCGGGTTGAAGGAGAGAAAAGCGAAATAACTAACGAACGGTTCACCCCATTAATAAAGAAGAGTTGGTCGTGAACATTCTTTAATGTATCGAAGAAGTTTTGATTATAGATGTTATCGTTTTTATCACACACAGAAACTAATATATTGTTAGCGCCACCAAAATCTTGGCGGTGCTCAATGTACGTTTTCATGTATTCGTGATTTAGCGGTATGTTCTTTTCAAAACCTGCGTCTAAGCGCATTTGTGAAGCTTGGTAACCAAGGAAAACTGTGGCTATAGCAAACAAGGCTACGACAATTTTACGGTTTCCGAATACTAATTTTTCAAGAAAATGGGTCATTGTTTTTATACTGCCCTATTTTAAATTCAACGTTTTAATGCCATTCGCAGTAACGGCAATATTCTTACCTTTAAACTGTGTTGCATTAAGAAGCGCGGCTTTGTCTTTAATTTGTGAAACGACAATGCCTTCATCAGCTTCGCAATCTGAAAGGTTTGCATAGGGGTCTCGCATACTGGTGGGTAAAGGTCGCTGTGCGCTTACCATCATCCCGTTGTTACCCAAAGCATAAACCTTCGATTCAGAGCCAATTAGAATTGAATTTAGTGTGCTGGTGGAGCAAGTTTGTACGTATTCCCACTCACCTTCGTTTCTGTTAACAAATATATTTCCGCGAAGGCCAACCGCTAGAACGGTATTTTCATCAAGCGGCTTAATATCGAAAAACGATCCTGTATAGTCGACGTAATACCGTTCCCATGATTCTCCCATATTGGTACTTTTGGCTAGTAGCCCGGCTTCGCCTGCTAGGTAAAGCGTATAACCATCAAGGGTAATTCTGTTTAAGTGGGGTAAAATAGATTCAAGTTCTTGCTGATAGAAGTCTTCATCTTCTTTTCGAATATCTTCAAGATATTCTTGATCCATTGGGTCAAGCAGACTGGCATGACGTTCTGCCGTCCACGTTTTTCCACCGTCTAAGGTTCGATAGAACAAGCCATAGGCACCTGTAGCAATCCCCTGCTTTTCGTTGAAAAATAAAACGTCTAGAAATGGGCGCTGAAGGTCAGGTTGGAAATTTTGTATTTCCCACGTCTCGCCTTTATCTGAAGAATGAAGAATGACAGCGTCGTGGCCCACTGCCCAAATATTGTCGCCTACAACAGTTGTCGCTGTAAGCGTTGATTGTGTTGGTACGGCTTTTTGAGTAAATGCCTCACCATCCTCTGAAACTAACACGTGACCGCGTTCACCGACAATAACGACAAATGTATCAGCGTCTATGTCCAAAAGAACCGATTGCTCAACCAATGGTGCCATGAATGCTTCTTCGGCGATTGCAGTTGTAGAGTAATTAACTGCGAAAGTGGCGGCAATGCACGCTGCAATGGTTTTTTTCATAATTAACCATTCCCCCTATTTATAATTGTCTGCATACAAAAACGGTTGGCATTTGCCAACCGTTTGTTGTGTAAGGCGATTAGCGCATACCTTCTCGTCGTAACGCTTGAGGCGTGAATTCCACGTCTCTAGGGCGTACGGTGAAGTCATACATCTCTTCTTCGTTGTCTAAGCCAATGGCCAAGTAACGTCGAGAGTTTAAGTCGTAATACGCGTCAAGCGTCGACCATTGTGTTGGTACTTCATAATAGTTCACACCATAAGCTACACCAACGCGATACAGTTCGCCACGATTATCATACATATCAGCAACTTGAATTTGCCAGCTATCTTCATCGATGAAGAATACGCGTTTTTGATAAATATGTCGGAACCCTTCTTTTAGCGTCGCTTCAACTACCCAAACACGGTGCTTTTCCCAGCGTGTTAAATCTGGATTAACGTGATTTGGCTTCAAAATATCCTCATATGAGGCATTATCTGAATGAAGTGCATAGTTGTTATAGGCAACAAACATTTCCTGCTTGCCAACAAGTTTCCAGTCATAACGGTTTGGAGAACCGTTAAACATATCAAAATCATCGGTAGTACGAAGACCGTCGGCTGCTGTTCCTGGCGTGTCATACGCGATATTTGGCGCGAGACGAACACGACGCTGTCCAGTGTTGTAAGTCCATGCTTTACGCGGCTCTTTGACCTGATCTACTGTTTCATGAACAAGTAGTGCAGTTCCCGCCAAGCGAGCGGGCTTAGTCACCTTTTGCTTAAACATGAACAAAATGTTGTCTTCTGTTAGCTTCTCCGGTGTAGCATCTTCTTCTGCGTACTTAATTAATAACTGCTCGTCAAAACCAATAACGTTGTAGTCACCGCCGGTAGTAACCGCCGCTTGGCCACCGTTGCGCTGAACCGCTTCGCCACGATAGCGAAGGATGTGGTTCCAAATTGCCTCAAGACCGTTTTGAGGGATTGGGAAAGGAATACCCAAAACCGCGCCTTTAATACCATTACCGTCATCTAGCAGTTCGGCGCGTGTCGCATTTACCTTAGTAGCATCATAAATCGCTTGTGGATTTGACGCAGAACGGCGTGTTGGGTAAACCGGCATGCGGAACGTTTCAGGGTACGCTTCAAATAGCTTCTTCTGACCTTCTGATAAAAATTCTGCGTACTCTTTGTAGTTTTGAGCCGTAATTTCAAACAGCACTTTATCATCTGGATATGGATCAGGGTGATGGTCACCCACGGTATAACCTGAAGGTGCAGTAGTAATACCGCCAGTCCATGCTGGAATACTGCCGTCTGCATTTCCTGCTTTAACCGCACCTAATGGTGTTAAATCATTACCCAGTTTGTTTGCGTCTGCTTCAGACACTTTAGCCATCGCGCTTGCACCAGACAAGGCTAGTGACAAGGCTGCAGCGATAATTCCTACTTTTCTAATCATAAAAACCACTCTTAGATTGCGTATTTGATGTTAAATGAAATGAAGTCTCTGTCAGATAGCGCATTGGTTGTACCAATACCACCCCAGAATGCACTGTAAGACGCCGTTGCAGACCATTTGCTTAAATAGTCAAACGTGAAAGAAAGTGCAGCAGACTTAACATCTTCTGTGAAAAGGAATAATGGATCCGGCGTTGTACCTTCAACATCGTGCGAGAAGGTGCCGCGAACGCGAAGGTTCATACCCGCGAATATTGAATTGTAATCAGCAACAGCTAATAAACGGTAACCCCATGCGTCGTCTGTTGCAAACGGGTTAGTTTCAGGGCCATCCGAAAGGCCAACGTGTAATCCTTCACGAGCATTGCCGTTGATTGGTTCTAAAGACGGTGTTCGTGCTGTGCCCGGTGCATTTAAACGAATTACGTCTGGGTCTGGCATATCAACAACGTTCACATAACCTACTTCACCTAGAAGCACAAAGTTATCAGAGCCGAACTTAGGACCAAATACGTGTGATGCAGTAAACTGCATTTGCCATGTATCAGAGAATAGGAAACCTTCTGCAGTTTCACCTGGTCCTACAGCGCGACCAATGTTGTTTAGCTGTGATATACCTGCTAAATCAGGACGTAGGCCAGCATTCGCAAGCTGCTCAGGCATACCCATATAAAGCAGTTCAACATCGTCGATTTGTAATGGCTCATCTACACGGTAAGCAAATTCACCCGCAAGAGCCGTAGTACCGATGTTAGTGTTAAAGCTCATACCATAAAGTTTGATATCTTCTGGGTAGTAGAACTCTGACTGAGTAAATGCACCCAGTTCAGTGATGTTGTCGCGAGTAACGGTATTAGACGCTAGGAACGCGAGATCCGCGCCAATTCCTTCAGCAGTAAAATCGGATGTCTTACCTGAAATAAGCGGGCGTTGGCTGTGGTAATTGATGTGATAGAAACTAAACTCTGTTTCATTCAAATTTTCAGCAAACCACGTCAAGCGTAAACCGTATTGACCCTGATCGTCCGCGTCATTGTGCGCTTCGTCAGAAAAACCGCGGATAGCCACTTTGGTTGGATAAGCAAGGTAGGCTTGCGAAATGTCAGCTGGATTAGCGCCAGAGCGAAGCAAATCGCCATATCCGTTTAACGCAGTGAGAAGGTGATCTAAGTCGATGTCTGGGTTACCACTGAAACCAAGCTGGATATTTTGGCGTTGACCGCCCTCACCCGCAAAATCGTTACCGGCAAAGTAGCTACCAGATACTGGAAGCCAGCTGCGTTCCCACTCGTATTGATAGTAACCAGAAATACTAACAGTATCTGTTAAACCTAATGACGCGTATACCATACCTACAGGAAGGAATACTTCTTTCAGTTCTGCGCCTGGTGCGCGTGCACGGGTAACGTCTACAGGGTTAGTAGTGTTAATACCATGCTGAATGAAAGTACTTTCACCCCAGCTGATTACCTGACGACCTACGCGAAGTGTAAGCGGCTTGTCACCAATCCACCAATCGCCGTAGAAAAATGCATCGTATAAACGTACATCGGTACAAAGTAGGTCTTCTGCTTCAGGATCTTGGCACAGGTCGTATTGGTTGCCCGTAATCGGGTTAGAATATGGGCGATCGCCGTCCATTTGCTCGAAGTCGTAGAACCAGAAGCCACGGGCGAAGAAACCATAGTCACCAAAATTAACGTCTAATTCATGGCTTCCTGAAATTTGCGTTGCAAATGCGTCACCTGGATCGTGCGCAAGGTTACCCAAATCACCGTTAGTTGAGTAACCGCCATCTGCCAGCGCCCACACGTCGGCACTTGGGTATATAGGGTTGAAAGCTGCGTGATAACCGCTCCAGTCGAATTGAGGCTGGTTACTGTTACCAATAAGGCTGTAATCTCGTGCCTCTGTTCGAATACTTGTAGCTAATGTAAATGTTGAATCTAAAGAAATACTTACATCACCTACTTGCCAATTTGCAGCGTGTGCTGGTACTGCAGCAGCACCTAGCAGTGAGAGAACTCCCGCTGCTACCGGTGATATCTTAAAAGCGCTAGGCCCGTTTTTCATATTTTTATACTCCCAAGTCGATGTGACTTAATACGTGACATCATGACCAACCATAACGATTAACAAAATCATTACATCATTTTGCCATAACCGCAAGAACTAATCCTACCAGTTAACAAAATTTACAACATTAGTCGTATCAAATAGTTATTGCTTTATTGTCAGTATAAAAGGCATTTATATACTTGCAGGAAAATTGTACAAATTTGTTGCAAAGGAATGTTGAGGCAAATTACGTATTAGCGAAGGGATTCGAAGCGTTAACTGACTAAAGCTTTTTCAAGAGAATTTCAGAACCAAAACTATGTGGAGGGTGAGCTTGGAATAGAAAGGCCCTAGGCGAGCCTTTCGAAAGATTTAATTTTTTTGTTCGCATCGACAATCATCCTAAAACGACCTTTGATGCCATCCGATGTCACAAACTGGCGCAACCGATTAGTAGGAACCTGAACGCTAATCCCTGACTCACTAACCATTACCACGTCCGGCATTGACGGAACATAGAGCACCTCACATTGCTGATAAGGTGCGTTTATCGAAAAATAAAAGACGGAGTCAGACGGTCTAATGCTTGTCATAAGCAAGGCTTTTACTTACTTTTTCAAACACGTCTTTACTTAGGCCTTTGTGATTAAGCAAGCGCCCAAGTTGCTGCTTCATGTGAACCTGGTGTTCGCTTGCAAAGCCCTGCCATTGGGTTAAAGGTGTCACAATACGCGCCGCTACCTGTGGATTTACTGCGTCTAGCTTAAGTAAATAGTCGGTAACGAATTTATATCCGCTGCCATCGAGCGCGTGGAAGCTTTCGCTATTATAGAATGCAAAACTACCTATAACAGAACGAACGCGGTTAGGGTTACTCATCGCGAACTGTGGGTGTTCGCACAACATAGTGATAGTGGCGAAAATATCGTCGCGATTTTGTGTCGCATGAAGCGCGAACCATTTGTCCAACACAAGAGGATCATGATTCCATGTTTCTTCGAATCTTTCCATTAACCTATCAAAGGTGGATGCACTACAGTGCTGGGCACTTCGCAACGCACCTAGTGTGTCAGTCATGTTATCGGCGGTGTCGAACTGAGACACAACGAGGCTTTCATGCTGTGACAATCTCGCCAAGTGAGCGAGCACCACATTTTTACAACGTCGTTGATTGACAGCTTCTTGGTTATATTGATATGACGTTTTCTCGATATTGTTGAAAACTTGTAATAATTCTTGCTCTAGTGCACGAGCAAACTGGTCGCAAAATGCCTTTCTCGCTTTCGCAAGTGCAGAAACGTTAATATTGCTGCGGCTTTGACATAAGGTTTCAAATGAAGGGATAACTAAACACTCACCTAGCAACTCAAGATTGTTTTGCTCTTGTGCTATCGCGTGTTTGATACCGTCCCAGATCTCATTACTAATGGCAGAACCAGGTGACTCTTCTAGTTGTTTAACGCAGCGGTCATACAAGGTTTGCATTGCGTCCCATCGATTAAACGGGTCTTGAGCATATTTAAAGATAGTAAGTAACGAACCTATTCCCAGCGGATTTTCTACCTTTGCTGGAGCAGAAAAATTACCCAACACTACGGGCGTCAATTGGTCAGTCTCTGCGTTGACAGTGAAGCGCATGGAGGCGTCTTTAAGAATAACCATTCCGTTTTGAATGACCGACTCATTATCTGTATAGGTATGACCCTTCTCGTCGATAATTTCGATGTTTACTGGTATGTACAGCGGAAGCTTTTCACTTTGATCAGAGGTGGCCGGCGTGTGCTGTGACAGTGTGAAAGTATGCTTCACTGCGCCATTTTCAGCATCTTCAGTACTATGCTCAACTGAAATTACCGGCGTACCCGATTGACTGTACCAGCGCGCAAATTGGGTTAAATCTAAATCAGTGGCTGACTGCATGGCTGAAATGAAATCGTCACACGTTACTGCCTGACCATCGTGCCGTCTAAAGTATTCATCCATTCCGCGTCTGAAGCCATCAGCCCCTAACAATGTGTGTAACATGCGAATAACTTCTGCGCCTTTGTCATAAACCGTCACCGTATAGAAGTTGTTCATCTCAATAACTTCTTCAGGGCGAATCGGATGGCTCATTGCGCTTGCGTCTTCTGCAAATTGGTGTTCACGCATGACACGAACATGTTTTATACGGTTGCTCAATGCTGAAGTCATATCAGCGCTGAACTGTTGATCTCTAAAAACGGTTAAGCCTTCTTTAAGACTTAACTGGAACCAATCGCGACAGGTAACCCGGTTGCCTGTCCAGTTGTGAAAGTATTCGTGCGCGATTACCGACTCCACATTAAAAAAGTCATCGTCAGTCGCACTCTTTTGATCAGCTAATACAAACTTACTGTTGAATACATTTAACCCTTTGTTTTCCATCGCTCCCATATTGAAGAAGTCAACGGCAACAATCATGTAAATATCAAGGTCGTATTCTAAACCAAAAACATCTTCGTCCCACTTCATCGCCCGCTTGAGCGATTCTAATGCGAAGACACCTTGAGACTTTTTACCCTTATCAACATAAAGTTCTAGTGCAACCTTTTTTCCACTCGTAGTCGTGTAGCTATCGGTGAGTAAATCAAAGTCGCCGGCGACAAGTGCAAATAGGTAGCAAGGTTTCGGGTGTGGGTCGTGCCATTTAACGAAGTGTGTGTTCTCGTCTATATCGCCTTTCTCTACAGGGTTGCCGTTTGCTAGCAGCATAGGCACTGATTTATCGGCAACCACGGTTACTGTGTAGACCGATAAAACATCGGGGCGGTCTAGAAAATAGGTAATGCGGCGAAAACCTTCCGCTTCACACTGCGTGCAATAAGCACCACCTGATAAATACAAACCTTCCAGTGCTTTATTCTGTTCAGGGGCAATCGTATTGGTAATTTCTAATACGAAGTCATCCAGGTCAGTAACAATGCTTAGTGAACTATCTGTTACTGTGTATTCACTGGTAGATAAAGGCGTGCCGTTTATAGCAATGGAATCTAGCGATAAATTATCGCCATCGAGGACTAAAAGATTGTTATTCGCGCCGCTGCGAGTTACCGCTAATGTACTAATAACTTTAGTTTGAGTTGGGTGAAGCGTTATATGTAGGTCAACTGTCGCTATTGAAAAAGCGGGCGGCTGATAATCCGCCCGGCGTTTAGCTTGAACTGACATAGATCCTCCTGGAAGAAAGCCTACGAGGGGTTAGTTGGAACGTGTTGTTAAACCGTACCTTTGCTGTTTACTTCAACATGTGGTGGCGTAATACGTAAAATCTTAATACCTAAATACGCGTAAACAACAGCAAGGATCGGGTTTATTACGTTGAAGAATGCATAGAAAACGTAATCAAATGGATTTACTAATAAAACGCTGTGCATATAAGCACCACACGTGTTCCAAGGAATAAGTGGTGACGTTAGCGTGCCGCCGTCTTCAAGGCTGCGAGAAAGATTCAGCTGGTCTAAGCCACGCTTTTTGAATTCTTCTTTATACATACGACCAGGCATTACAATTGAGATGTATTGGTCGGCAGTAACCAAGTTAGTACCAAAACAAGTAAGAATAGTTCGACTCACCATATCTCCGGCAGATTTAGCGCCAATGAGTATGGCTGAAACTGCACGCTTTAATAGTCCAACACGCTCTAATACAGCACCGAACGACATGGCACAAATGATCAACCAAATGGTATTTAACATGGAAGACATACCGCCACGAGAAAGTAAGCTATTTAAGTTCTCGTCGGGCGTTGAAAAGCTTACGCCATCAAATAGCGCAGTCCAGACCACTTTCAGCGCGCCAACATTCACTGAATCGTCGCTACTTGCCATAGAGGTAACTACGTCCCACTGAAACACAACAGCCCATATGCCACCTAGCAAGGCACCCATGAACACTGCCGGGAACGCAGGCATTTTTTTAATGGCTAACGTCAGCAGAACTACTAATGGAACAAGTAAGTGCCAGCCCAAATCAAAAGATTCATTTAGCAATAATTGCATTTGTTCAATGCGCTCTGCTTTGGCTTCACCGACTTCGCTAAAGCCTAGAATCGTAAATAGAATAAGGGCAATAACAAAGCTTGGAATGGTTGTCCAAAGCATGTAGCGAATATGCTCAAATAAATCGGTACCCGCAACAGCTGGCGCCAAGTTAGTTGTCTCTGACAAAGGTGAGATTTTATCGCCAAAATAAGCGCCAGACACCACTGCCCCAGCCGTGATTGCTGCCGACATTTCCATGCCTGCAGAAACGCCCATTAACGCAACGCCCACTGTAGCGGCAGTGGTCCATGAACTGCCAATACTCATTGCAACAACTGCACAAATTAAACAAGCAGCAGCATAGAAAAACGAAGGGTTAAGCAACTCTAAACCAAAATAAATAAGCGTGGGTACGGTTCCAGCAAGCATCCACGTACCAATGAGTGAACCCACGGCTAGTAGAATTAAGCAGGCGCCCAAAGACATAGAGATACCGTCAACGATGCCCTTCTCGATTGTCTTCCAGCTATAACCATTTTTCATACCGATAATGGCAGCCAAGCCCATGGCTAAAAGAAGAGCAATTTGGTTAGGGCCATATGAAGAGTTATCTGCAAAAAGATAAACTGCGCTTCCCATCATTACGACTAATGCAAGAATAGGAAGTAATGCATCAAGAAGTGACGGTGTTTTTATTTCTTTGTTCGTCATGTCGAATTCAAAAACCTTATTATTGTATTTTTAACGCGTTGAGCGTGCTGACTACGATTGAGCTCTTATCTTTGAGCCTAGCGCTAGAATACTGAGCGATAGAACATTAGCGCAATAATCACTGGACACACAAAACGAACATACCAAGGCCAAATCTTCCAGAAAATACTGTGTTCAGCAAATTGGTCGCCTTGTTTAAGTTCTTCTAATATCGCGTCTCTGCGCCAAACCCAACCAGCAAAAATACAAAGTGCAAAGCCAAGTAAAGGCTGGCTGTATTCAGTAGTAAGTGCAATCACGAAACCAAACAACGCGTCAAAATTTAAAATAATGATGCAGCTAAGTGCGAAAATTACTGATGACATCAGCAAGACGGCTTTCTTACGTTGAAGGCCCTTACTCTCTACCATAAATGCAACGGGTACTTCTAGCATTGAAATTGACGACGTGACTGCTGCAATTGCCATTAGAGCAAAAAAGGTAAACGCAACGAAAAGCCCTACTGTTCCAATTGTATCAAACAGTGCAGGTAAGACCTTGAATATAAGTGTGTCGCCTTGAATCAATGCGCCTTCCGGTGTGAAGATTTCAACACCATTATTTAGCGCAACGTACATAGCGGGAATTATCAACATACCTGCAATAACCGCTACGCCAATATCTACTAGAGCAACAGAAGCACCAATACTCGGTAAGTTTTCATTCTTGCTTAGGTATGACCCATAAACCAGCATCGTACCTACACCTAATGACATAGAGAAGAATGCTTGTCCCATTGCGTTAATAAGCAAGTCTGGATCTAAAACACGGGAGAAATCAGGTACTAGATACGCTGACCAGCCCTCTACCGCACCCGGTTGAAGACTTACATAAACAATCAATGCAAGGATAAGAATGACCAGAGTAGGCATAAGTCTCACTGACCACTTTTCAATTCCCGACTTAACGCCACCTACTACGATGAATGCAGTTAACCCCATGAATAGAAAGCAGAAAATAACGTTACGCGTAACTGAGGATGTAAGTAACCAGTCGCTGGCGCTTGTTAATCCAACCATACTTACAGCAGCATCAGCGAAATAAACCAGCATCCACCCACCAACAATGGCGTAGAAAGCCAGGATAAGCGATACGGTAACACAGCCCCATATCCCGGTTAGCCTTCCAATGAAGTTACCTGAGATTTTACCTAAAGCGTCTACCATATTTGAACGTGAGCTACGTCCAATGATGAGTTCAGCCATAAGTACGGGATAAGCAAGTACGAAAGCAAGTAATAAGTAAACGAGAACAAACGCTGCACCGCCGTTACTTGCTACCTTTGTGGGAAAGCCCCAGATATTACCTAGTCCTACTGCTGAGCCTGCCGCTGCTAGCACGAACCCTATACGAGAGGAAAATTCGCCTCTGATAGCCATGTTATTTCCCTTTATTATTGTTTTAATAATTTATAGACACAAAAAAAGGGCTGGCCCTAGACCAGCCCTTTTTTCTAATCACTTAGTTTCTTGTGATAGCGTAACGGCCTGTTTCGATCATATCGAATGTGATGTTGGCTGCCTCATCCAAGAATGGATCTAATTCTTCCATATCTTCAGGTAAGTCGTCCAATGTTGTGACTGTTTCCATTCCCATTCGCTGTAAACGTTCGTTAGCACGTGCGAGCGATTTTGCTTCCGCTTCTTTCTTTTCAGCTTCACGTACCGACTTAACTAACGAGATGAAATTCTTATCTTTATTCTCTTTGTACTCTTTAATATCGTCTTGAATATAAGAGAACTCAGGGTCCTGAAGAATACGTTTATTGTGCTTTGCAGTGAGTACATCAAGGGCTGCAGTACCATCCGCGAACGTGGTGTAGTTAGCGCGATTGATACTGTCCCATGGCAACGCATTCTCTGCTTGGCTTTCACCCCACTCTGCTGGTTCTATTGCAGATGGATAGAGAATATCTGGAATTACGCCTTTATGCTGTGTACTACCACCGTCGATGCGATAGAACTTTGCAATAGTAAACTGAACACTTCCTAATGGGTTATCGTAAAGGTCGTAGATTTTGCCTAAGCCGCGATGCTGTTGCACTGTACCTTTACCAAACGTTTGTTCACCAACAATTAGTGCACGATTATAGTCTTGCATTGCAGCTGCAAAAATTTCTGAAGCAGATGCGCTGTATCTGTCCACAAGTACCGTTAGCGGACCATCGTAGGCTACTTCGCCGTCTGTATCGCGATTAACACTAACTTTGCTTTGACCGTAGCGGATTTGTACCACTGGGCCTTTTTCGATAAATAGACCCGTTAACAGAGTTGCTTCAGTCAAAGAACCACCACCGTTGCCACGTAAATCGACAATTACGCCTTTAACGTTCTGCGCTTTCAAGCTTTCAATTTCTTTCGCAACATCCATACTAAGGTTGTTGTAAAAGCTTGGAATGGTAATGACACCTAGCGGCTCACCTGCGTGAGGACCGGTCTCAGGTATATAAACTTCCGACTTAGCTGCGCGATCTTCTAACTTAATTTTATCGCGAGTTAGGCTGACTACTGACGTTGTTTTTGCGTCAGTCGCGCCTTTTTCAACCTGTAAACGGACGGTACTACCTTTAGGGCCTTTAATTAACTCGACCACTTCGTCTAATCGCCAGCCGATAACGTCTACAAATTCTTCGTCATCTTGCGCTACACCAACAATTTTATCTTCTGGCTTGATCGCACCTGACTCATCTGCTGGACCGCCAGGCACTACGCTTTTAATGACGGTGTAGTCATCTTCGCTCTGAAGTACAGCGCCTATTCCCTCGAATGACAAATTCATGTCCATCTGGAAACGTTCAGCGTTACGAGGCGATAAATAACTGGTATGAGCTTCAATTGTGCGGGCAAAAGCATTCATAGCTGTTTGAAAAACGTCTTCGCTTTTTGCTTGCTTAGTGCGTTTAATAGCGCGCGTGTAGCGCTTTGAAAGGAGCTCTTTTGCTTCTTCCCACGTTTTGTCCGCGAGTATAAGATTCAACGCATCGTACTTAACGCGTTGACGCCAAATTTCATCTAACTCAGCTTTGTTAGCAGGCCATTCAGCATCTTCTCTGTCATAAAAAAACTTATCGCCTTCTTTTTCGAAGTCGAACGGACCTTTTTCTAACAACTCTAACGCAAACTCATAACGTTCGATACGTCGTTTAGCGCTAACGTTGTACATATCATAAGCAACTGAAAGGTTGCCTTTGCTCAGCGCGTCATCAAATAACGTGCGGTATTTCTCAAAACCAACTACGTCTGATAACAAAAGCACTTGCTTGTTGTGATCTAGTGAATCGATAAAGCGCTGATAAACTCGAGCTGAGAGTGCATCATCCAACGATATTTCCTTGTAGTGCGCTCTGGTAAAGAGTGCGCTTACTCGCTTAGCCGCAACACTATGTTGAGATTCCTGCTGTAAGATAGGAAGCTCGTCTACTTCAGGTGTTGACGTAACTGCGCCCGCTCCTACCCCAACGGTAAGAAAAGCACTGGCGATGGAAATTCGAAGGATGTCTCTCATATTTACGACCTCTTGGAGCGTGCCAAACGTAAAGCGTCTGCGTTTACTTTAACTACCATGCCTGAGTCTAATTGAACGTGAATGCCATCTTTAGCAACTTCTGTAATTACTGCTGGCATAGGTGCTTTACCTAACTTAACGGTAACTTGAGTACCTTGCTGTAAATCACTGTCCGTCAATTTTGCAGGCGGTGTATTGTTTGGTCTGTTATTTTTCGGTTTAGTTCCGCGCTTACTATCAGCATGGTCCGAATTTGCAGATTTTTCACCTTTTGGACGGTTAAATTGACGTTTATCTTTTCGCTTAGGCTGTTGGGCTAGCTTTGCTTTGCGCTTTTCAGCGGCTTTCGCTTTGCTTTCTTCCAACTTCTGCTGAGCATGATCAGCGTGTTCTTTTTCAATTGCATCGCCTTCAACGCCGTCTAAATCTACACGATGTGCACCTTCTTTGATGCTATGAAGATAGCGCCAACTATTGGTGTAATGACGAAGCGTAGAGCGAAGAAGTGTTTTACTAACACGTTCCTCTTCTTCTAAACGAGTGGCAAGATCTTGAAAAATACCGATCTTAAGTGGGCGGGCCTCGCCTTCAATGCTAAAACATTTCGGAAAGGTCTCTGCAAGGAAAGCTATTACTTCCTTACTGTTGTTAAACTTCTCTGGTGATTCCATTAACTTTCTAAATTATTCAGGAGATTTCATCGTTACTTGCATCATCCCAAGTTGCCAGCGTGTGGTCAACCCAATCAAGCAATTCGTCGTCATCTATTTCTAATAAATGCTTATCTTGTTGCCAAGATTCCCATGCGTAGTGCAAAATTTGCTCTAAACGCTGTGTTTCAATATCTTCTTCCGCATTGTCATATATACCGTGAAGAATGAAATTTAAACGTTCAGATGCCTCATCTGGGTCATCATGAAAGTCTTCCATATCTTCAAAGGTGGATAAAACAACGTGAATATCAACACTGGACTTCATAATTATTTCTGCGAATCCATAAGAATTTGAGCAATCTCAATTAGCCCTTTTTCGTCTTCTTCGGTAAAGCGTTCAAAAACAGGGCTGTCGATGTCCAATACGCCAATAAGCGTATCGTTTAACACCAGAGGAACAACTATTTCAGAATTTGATGCAGCGTCACAAGCGATATGACCTTCGAATTGATGCACATCTGCTATACGCTGTACCGTTCTTGTACTTGCACTCGTACCACAAACACCTTTTCCAAGAGGAATGCGAATACATGCAGGTTGCCCCTGGAATGGCCCTAGTACTAGCTGGTCTTCTTTATACAAATAAAAACCTGCCCAATTCACCTCTTCGAGGCTATTGAAAAGCAGCGCACTTATATTTGCCATATTAGCGATAAGATCGTGCTCGCCAGATACCAAACTCTTAGCTTGGCTAATTAACTGACCATACTGTTGTTCTTTCAATCGTATTTCCTGCTATTGAACAATGTTAAAAGACACATTAACCCGCGCTTCTACACGCTCTTGCCCTGGTAGCGACATTGACATGTCTTTGGCAAAAGCCTCTGCGCGCATTACTGGAATCGGCATATTGCCACCAGATTCTGAGATTGCAACAACTTCGCCTACTTCTATACCCAATTCTTTCGCTAATAACTGTGCACGTTGCTTTGCGTCTTTCACAGCAGCAATAAGCGCCTTCTGATACGCATCGCCTTCACCTATAGAAATGAAATTAAACTGTTGGATACGAT
This sequence comes from Alteromonas sp. DY56-G5, assembly GCF_041414725.1. Classification (NCBI taxonomy): domain Bacteria; kingdom Pseudomonadati; phylum Pseudomonadota; class Gammaproteobacteria; order Alteromonadales; family Alteromonadaceae; genus Alteromonas; species Alteromonas sp. DY56-G5. Next base: position 41,384 of record NZ_JANHZQ010000016.1, read on the forward strand.
CGACACCTCTTTTAAGCACACCATCAAGTACTTTGTCGTAAGTATCGAGGTCAGTCGAAGTTACAGTGATATCACGAGAAAGCGTAAAGCCTTCTTGCACACGCCCTTGGGGGGTATTGATGTAGCGAGGCTGCAGACGTACCTGCATACTTTGAATATGCTTTTCATCTATACCTTGATTAAGCAAGAACTTAACAATAGAGCGGAGGTCCGAATCAAGCTGAGTGTTCAGTTTACCTACTGTATTACCTTCTTCTTCAACAACGAGTGTGACTGAATAAGCGTTTGGTGTCACTTCTACCGCTCCTACGCCTTGCACATTTATAACCGCTTCTTGTGCGGCCTGTGCAGCAACCATAGGTGCAGATAAGGCAATAAATGATGATGCTAACAATGCTTTTTTAACTACACTTTTAGCTGTCGAATAAGTATTAGTACGCGTGATCATTTTCATAGAGATTCCTTTTTTATGGTGCCTTTTAATTACGTTACCTAAAGGATAAATGTTTAAAACTGAATAGTTTATGAATATACGCAATAAACGAAATCTTAGCACTGAACTAAGACGAGAAGAGATATAACTTCGCCGAGATGCGCTTTTTATGAGGCAAGACCCAAAAATGGATAAGTATTACCAGTCAACTTGATGTAGTGCCACTATACCTGCGGTAACACGACGTGATTACGAAGATTTTAAATCTCACTGAGTGGGTAATGATCTATGCGGACTGATATTAAAGCGCGATGTTAAATGGGTTTTATATGCTAAATGGTTAAAAGCCAACCGTTCAGCTAAGCATCTCGCTGAACGTGTTGACCGAAAAGAGTAAAAGGCGCTAGGCGTTTTACTTAAGCACAGTGCGCAACGCAGCAAGGCAGTGATCGATATTACGGGGTTTACATGCGTATCCCATAAGACCAATTCGCCATACTTTACCGGCATGATCGCCTAAACCGGCGCCGATTTCTAAATTAAAATCTTCAAGCAATTGCTTGCGAACGGCAGCATCGTCTACGCCGTCTGGAATTTTAACTACATTCAATTGAGGCAAACGATAAGCACTGTCTACTGTTAGCTCTAACCCAAGTTCATTTAGACCCTGCGCAAGTTTTTCATGACCCAATGCATGACGCTGCCACGCATTTTCTAAGCCTTCTTCTTTTAAAATCAGAAGTGCTTCGTACATAGCGTACATACTGTTGACAGGTGCGGTATGGTGGTAGGCACGCTTGGCGCCCTGCCCCCAATAACCAACAATCAAGTTCATGTCTAGAAACCAGCTTTGCACTTTCGTTTTTCGGTTTTGAATAACGTTAACTGCTCTTTCACTAAATGAAACAGGAGAGATACCCGGCACGCAACTCAAACACTTCTGTGAACCTGAATAAATAGCGTCAATGCTCCAACCGTCAACATCTAACTCGATACCTCCAAGAGAGGTAACTGCATCAACAATGCTAAGACAATCATACTTTTTAGCCAGCTCACAAAGCGCTTTGGCTTCATTGCGTACGCCCGTAGATGTTTCGGCGTGAACAAAGGCAAGGATCTTAATATCCGGATTGGCTTTAAGGGTGTCTTCTACCACATTAAGGTCAGTTTGCTCGCCCCATGTATTGTTGACGGTAATAGCCTCTCCACCACAACGCTCTACGTTTTCGACCATTCGATTGCCAAATACGCCGTTAATACACACGAGTACCTTATCGCCTGGTTCTACAAGATTAACAAAACATGCCTCCATTCCTGCTGAGCCCGGAGCAGAAATAGGCATAGTAAGTGCATTCTCAGTTTTAAACGCATACTGTAAAAGCTGCTTGGTTTGATCCATTAACTCAATGAATAATGGATCGAGATGGCCCAGGGTGGGTCTCGCCATGGCGTTTAAAATTCTGGGGTTAACATCGGATGGTCCTGGACCCATCAAAGTCCGTTCAGGGGGAATAAAAGTAGAAAATGATTGCATAATCCATCCTCGTATTAATGTAAGAGCCTGTTTTTAGAGTCAGTATCACGCATATTTAGCATGAACGTTGACGTCATACTACAAGGATAATGGCATGGTACAACCGTCTGTTTTCAACATAACTTACATGAATGAAAGTATGTCTATATATTTAACAAGGGTATACATTAACAACGCTTTATCACGTGGATAAAATGTGTGCAACATGTGGATATAAACTGTACACCTTTCTCTCAAAAAACATCACATCCGACCAGTTTTTAGTCCATTGATTACTAACGTATAAGTTCTACAATTTAATTGACGTTGAGAGTGTAAGATAAAATTCACACAAAAATTGTTTATAATTTAAACAAATGTATTCTATACTCATTGTCCGTTTAAAAGATTTTATTTAAACTCTCCTGTGTAAAAGTTAGCGCACGGCTCAGCAATGAGCCATTCCCCTAGGCCCGGAACGTTTGTTCTGGGCATTTTTTATGGGGATTCAAAATATCGCGAACAGCCTAGTCTTAAATATCAGCTATCAACTGGCTGTAATGATGACTTATATGTTTTGGCGTTATCTACGTAATGTTCAGCGGACGCTTTTAGTTTGGGTTCGATCTTGTCATCAAATGTTCTAATGACTTTACCAGGCGCTCCAACTACTAAACTGTAATCCGGAATTTCCATGTTTTCCGTTATCAAAGCGTTAGCGCCAATGATGCAGTACTTTCCAATTTTTGCACCGTTTAATACGACAGCGTTAATTCCTATCAAGGAATAGTCACCAATCTCGCAGCCGTGAAGCATGACTTTATGTCCTACTGTTACCCCTTCACCTAGCACTAAAGGAATACCTACATCGGTGTGTAATACGCTGCCATCTTGGATATTCGTATTTTTACCAACGGTTATCTTGTCCATATCGCCGCGTATAACCGCATTGAACCAAACGCTTGAACCCACTTTGAGTTCAACATTACCAATAACATGTGCGCCTGGCGCTATAAACGTACTTTCATCAACCAGCGGTGATGTAGAACCTAATTTGTAGCGCATTACCCTCTCCCTATTCGTCTACTTTTCTCATTAATCCTTCTTGCATGGTTGACGCAACAAGTTCACCATTTTGGTTAAATATTTGTCCGCGTACCAAACCTCTAGAGCCTCCGCTAAAGGGACTCTCCATTGCATACAATAACCATTCGTTCATATTGATTGGGCGGTGGAACCACATAGCATGGTCTATCGTTGCGATTCGAAGTGATTTATCGGTTACCGCAACACCGTGTGGTTGAAGCGACGTACTGAGAAAATGATAATCTGATGCGTAAGCAAGCGCAGCTTGATGAACAGTCAGTGATGCATTCATTGTATCTCTTGCTTTTAACCAGATATAACGCGTCGGTTCACGTTTCGCTGACTGGTAAGAGTTAGCTGCATCTACCGTGCGGATATCTACAGGTTTATGATAGCTCAACGCTTCTTGCATAGGACGTGCAATCTTATTGAAGTTAGCTTCATAGAATTCAATGTCAGACTGCACATCTTCCGGCGCAGGCACATCTGGCATTGTTGGGTTTTGATGCTCCATGCCATCTTGAGGAACCTGAAAAGACGCTGTCATGTAGAAGATATTTCTACCATCCTGAATGGCTTTAACCCGTCTAGCAGAGAAACTTCTGCCGTCTCGCACTACTTCAACATCGTAAACTACAGGCTTTTTAGCATCGCCTGGTAGTAAAAAATAAGTGTGGAATGAGTGTGCGACTCTACCAGCCTCCACTGTTTCGTATGCAGCTGCTAACGCTTGCCCCAAAACTTGTCCACCAAACAAGGCGCGGAAGCCTAAATCCCAGCTTTGACCTCGATAGATGCCAGCTTCCACTGTTTCGAGTTCAAAAAGTGACGATAGTTTAATCTCAGACATGTTGTACTTTCTCTTCAATTACTGCTTTTGGGTTTCGCGGGTAGTACTTTTCAGGCAATTTTGCTTTATGCTCGAAAAAGCGCGTATCTTTATAGGGTAACTTCATAAACCCTGAAATGCCTAGCCCTTTTATTTTGGGAATTTGCTGAACGAGTTGCGCTAATAATGCGTGGAAGCGCTCTTCTTGGCTGTGATCAAGCAACGTGTAATAGTTGTGAATTTTCAAATGCCGCGGTAATGCTTCAAATATAATACAACCAGTGTGATGTATTGTATTAAGTTGAACGATGGTATCGATAATCTCCTGAGGCAGCTTTAATAGTTCGTCCGGATCATCGCCATCTTCGAAATATGAGTGAGTACGGCTTTCATCCTTTTGTGCAGAAACCCGTGATAGTTCGTAGGGAATAAACATACCGCCTGCTGGTTCAAAGTCTTCATCTTCACTTTCGCGTTCAATGTGCAGCGTGTTTTTGGCGTTGAACATACAACATTTGAACACCGCGGGCTTGTGAATAGCCCTTGCTAAATTAATGACATTATTTACTGCTAAATCAAACGCTGCTTTCATTGATTCATCATATAAGTTCAAACTCGAATCGACATATATACCTTCTGGCTCCCAGCGCACAGCCATACCGCCAACTACAGGGTAACGGCCTAGTCTGCTTATTGCAGAAACAAATGCTTTTTCGGTATCCCCCATGCCCTGTAAATAGTTTTTGTAGTAGCGGTCAAATTGCGCATCGTCTATATAACGAAGTTCCTCTACGTCTTTTTCATCTAACGAGTCAGACAGTCTTGCCTGTTGGCGTAGGTAAGATTTTCGAGAGCTGTAAACAACGGTTTCAATATCAGCACGGTTCTGAGCGTGGGCCAGCCACGTAGGTATTAGCGGAGTGTACTGCGGTGGCTTGTCTTGTGTGAAAACCATATTCTTCAAAACGTGGAGATGATTAAACAGGTAATCTCCGCCCTGCCTTCTCTTTTCTGGATCTTCACTGAGCATGTGCTCAAGGATATTAGCAAGCATTTTGGGAAGGCCAAGGGATGAAGGTGTAATAACCTTGCTTCCATAACGACACGATTGCCCTGATGCCAGTGCATATAATGTACTGGCCAAGCCTTGTTCATCGAAGCGGGGGCTGGAGAGTGCGCCATTAAGCTGCTCCTCGCCAATAAAATAAACATCGCCAAGTCGAGCGTTGGTTTGATGCAGTTCACCCGACATTAAATCCATTACATTGTTACCCACATACTGCCCAGTGATGTCAGTCTGTGCGAAGACTGAAGAGCCCCAATCGATCAATCCAACCGATTCATTTTCGGCATCCCAAACCAAATTCGAGGGTTTTATGTCTCCGTGCACAATGGGTTTAATTTCTCCATTTTCACTGTATTGACGAAAACTGGATAAAAGTTCACCGACCTGAACTGCGATTTTGACGATAATACGGGGCGAAAGTGGGCCTGTTTTCAAGCTGACTTTTTCTAGGTCTTCGCCAGGTGCGCGACCCATAACTAAGATGGATTGTTTTCGTATTTGTTGATATTCAATAAACCGCGGCACAAACTCGTGATTAACGTGAGAAAGCATAAAAGCTTCCTCTTCTAGTCTATCTTGCACATGCTGCGGCAACGTAATTCGTGAAAACTTAAATACCCGTGATTCGCCGCTTGGCGCGTTCCCTGCAAACGCAAACCCAAAGGCTCCTTTCCCTAAAAGCTCGATGTCACTGTACCCCAACCCTTCTAACTGTGAGATACAAAGGTTTACCCAGTCTTTTAACTTTTTCGCATCCGCATGTGATAGCAGATATATCGACTGCTCATCGGGTATATAGAAATGTTTTAGGCCTTTGAGTTGCGACATGTTTTTTACTTCACGCTTTTAGTGACTTATTTGAAACGGATTAATCAGCAACAATACGCTTACCATTGTTAGACTTTACAGTCATTGGTTAATTATCTTCGTTTATCCAGCTAACTTGCGATGTAGCGTGATAACCTGCTTCATTTTCACCTAGCATACCAACAACGCTTTCTAACGCACTTTTTAAATTAGTATCTAGCTGCCAAGGCGGGTTTAACACGAATACGCCAGAACCATACATTCCAGAATCTGGGGTATTTTCTGCCACCTGTATTTCTGCTTTAAAACAAGGTTTACCCATTGCTGAAAGCTTTTCACACATAGCTTCACTCGCACCACTTTTGGCGCCAGCCCTCTCTGACAATAGTGGATACCACACTACGATTTGTGCCTGCTGCCAGCGTTTAAATACCTGTTCCACACCCTTAACAAGGTCGCTATATTCATTCACGCGCTCATAAGGAGGGTCGATTAAAATAGCACCGCGATTGGGTTTAGGTGGCGTGAGTGCGCGAAGCCCTTCATATCCGTCTCGTTTATGTACGTGGCTATTAAGGGTACGTAAACAGGATACATTGCTGTCTAATTTATCGAATTCCGCAGGGTGAAGTTCCATCAGGTGTAAGTTATCACCGTCCCTTTTTGCCTTTGCGCTTATTGCCGGTGAGCCCGGATATTGCCGCTGCGCTAAAAAAGGTTCACACAACGATAAATAGTCGGCCAACAAGCCTGGCAAGTCCTGAGCGCCTTTGTCATCTGAAAGTAAACGGGAAATACCTGTCTCGTACTCTTTATTTTTTGACGACATGGCATCGGTTAGATCGTACGCGCCCGCGCCTGCGTGGGTGTCGAAAAGCGTAAAAGGTTTATCTTTTTTCTTTAATGCGTTTATTACGCCAATCCAACAAAGATGTTTAATGACATCAGCATGGTTTCCCGCATGAAAGGCGTGTTGATAACTAAGCACAAAACCTCAGTAAAATTTTTGTTTGTTTATAGTGCTCTATAATAACGTCAACGCGCTTTGAGGTATACAAAACAAAAAAGGGCCGATAGTTTTACTATTGGCCCTTTAAAAATATTGCTACTGCAAATCAAATTGCTTTGATTGATATCACTTAAGGTGCATCAACATTTTTTCTGGCTGAGTTAGGTAACTCATCCATAGATTATTGAATCGCACCATAGTCGCACCATCAATAATACGGTGGTCGCCAGACCAATTAACCGCCATGATATTTTGCGCGCTAACATTCCCTTCATCATCAAAACGCGGAAGTTTCTGCGTTTTGCCAAGAGCAACAATAGCAGCTTCTGGCTTATTAATTACTGGCGTTGCGGTAATACCGCCTATTGCACCGATATTAGAGATACTAATCGTACCGCCTTTAAGGTGCTCGCCAGCCACGCGGCCCGCTCTGGCTTGTTCGATAATATCCTGCATTTGAACAGCAATCTCTAACAGAGATAGGTCTTGAACACGCTTAATATTGGGTACAAGCAAACCAATTTTAGAGTCTACTGCAAAACCAATATTGTGATCTGCGAAGTAGCTTATCTCAGTGGCGTCTCCGTTAAGCTGACTGTTAACTACAGGGAACTCATTAAGTGCCAACGACATTGCTTTAACGAAAAACGGCATAAAGCTGAGTTTTACGTTCTTCGCTTCAAATTCAGGTTTAAGCAGCTTGCGTAGCGCCATCAGGTTGTCCATTACCAACTCGTCACTTACTGTGAAGTGCGGGATAGTATAGACCGAAGCCGACATTTGCTTCGCCATAGCTGCCTGAATACCGCGTACTTTTTCTGTTCTAACGCTGCCTTTAAGCACAGTGCTTGTGCTATTCGAATCACCCTTTTCTGCGTTAGATGAGCTTGGCGCAGAAGATGTCGAATTTTGAGACGACGTGTCAACATTCGAATGTTGTAGATTCAACACGTCAGACTTAAGGATCCGCCCCTTTTTACCCGAACCTTCCACAGTAGAAAGGTCGATATTCTTTTCTCTTGCAACACGTCTTACCGCAGGGCTAGCCAACACCTTACCTTCTATAGCGATAGGTGGCTCGTATTCGCCGTCGCTGAATTTTGAAGGAGCAACTTGCGCTGATTGCTGACTTGAACCGTTTGTTTGCGTGTTCACTGAACTTTGAGATACAACGCTTGAAGCACTGTTGTTTGCCGATGGTGATTCGTCATTAGTACCGCTAGTAGTTGTGGCTTCACCGGCAACTTCTAGCGCAAACAATGCACTATGCACTTTCGCTATATCGCCTTGCGCGTAATAAAGACGATGCACGGTACCTCCGTTTTTAGCAGGGATCTCTACCACTGCTTTGTCGGTCATCACTTCTACAACGGCTTGGTCTTCTTCTATTTCATCGCCTTCAGCTACATTCCATTTCACAATCTCACATTCAACTATACCCTCACCGATATCTGGTAGAATAAAGTCTTCAATGTGTTTGCCGTTTGAAGCGCTTGAAGAAGCACTGTCATTCGCTGTCGCTGTTTCAGCCGCATTATCTTTTACTTCCGTTTGCGCGTCTTCTTGAGTATCTGAGTTAGCGTCGGCATCATCTGGCGTCATAGAGAATAACGGTGCATGCACTTTAGCGATATCGCCTACCGCGTAATGCAGTTTATTCACCACACCCGCATGCATTGCAGGAATTTGCACGGTAGCCTTGTCGGTCATTACTTCCGCCACGGGCTGATCTTCTTCTATATGTTCGCCTTCAGAGACTAACCACTCCAGAAGTTCACATTCAACAATACCTTCACCAATGTCCGGTAAGATAAATTCAATTGTCATATCATCGTCCCCCGGCTTAGTAGTGAAGCGTACGTTTTATGGCTTCGTACGTCTTTGTTTCATCTGGCATATATTCTTTTTCGTGCGCCAAAGGATACGGCGTGTCTAAACCACACACTCTTGCAATAGGCGCTTCAAGGTATAAGAAACAACGTTCCTGAATGCTCGCTGCGATTTCACTCGCAAAGCCACCTGTTAGCGGTGCTTCGTGGTTTATCAGTAAGCGACCTGTTTTCATTACAGATTGCATAACCGTTTCAACGTCCCACGGTAATATACTGCGCAAATCAATGATTTCACATGACACACCATCTTCAAGAGCCATTTCTGCCGCTTTTTGCAGAATTTCTATTTGCGCGCCCCACCCTAGTAACGTGATATCGCTGCCTTCTTGAACAATATCTGCCTTACCTAACGGTAGTTCGTAATCTTCCTCTGGCACGTCCGATACTGAAGCGCGGTAAAGACGTTTAGGCTCCATAAACAATACAGGGTTTTTATCGCGAATTGACGCAAGCAACAAACCTTTCGCCTGATATGGGTCACGAGGGATAACAATCTTTAACCCTGGGCAGTGAGCGAAGAATGCCTCTGGTGATTGACTGTGGTAGTGGCCGCCTGCGATACCGCCACCATAAGGTGTACGAATTGTTAGCGTACCAACATCGAACTGACCGCCTGAACGGTAGCGCCATTTAGCCGTCTCGTTCACAATTTGATCGAACGCAGGGAAAATGTAATCACCAAATTGAATTTCAGCAACAGGTACAGAGCCTTGTGAGGCCAAGCCGTTCGCGAAGCCTATAATGCCTTGTTCAGTGAGCGGCGTGTTAAAGCAACGCGCCTTACCAAATTTTTCTTGAAGGTGACTGGTTGCACGGAACACGCCACCAAAATGACCCACGTCTTCACCAAAGACCATTACTTTTTCATCTTCGGTCATGGCTGTGATGAGTGCATTATTAATTGCTTGAAGTAGATTCATCTTAGCCATTATTTTACTCTCCCTGCTGTTTTAGGGTACATCTTCGGGTACTTCTTAATATGCGCTTTCAATTCACTGAGTTGTTCTTTTAAGTGCCAAGGTGCTGTGTCGTATACATCTTCGACAATGTCTTCAATGGCACATACGTCAGTCTTTTCACAACTCTTCATTGCTGCTAAAACGTCTTGTCTTGCTTTATCGACGCGCTTTTGGTTCTCAGCCTCGTCAAACCAGCCTTTGCTTTCTAACCATTTCGCCATACGAGCGATAGGGTCTTTTGCACGCCACTTATCTTCTTCTTCACGAGAGCGATAGCCTGTTGGGTCGTCAGACGTGGAGTGCGCCGCTAAACGATAAGTCATGGCTTCAATAAGTACAGGACACTTTTCTTCAATGGCAATACGACGGGCTTCTTTAGTAGCCGCATAAATGGCTAACACATCGTTACCATCAACACGGATAGTTTTAATACCGTAACCTAAACCACGAGACGCAATGCCGTCACCCGCGAATTGCTCTTCTGCTGGTGTTGAAATGGCGTAACCATTATTTCGGCAAAAGAAAATAACTGGGCAGTTTAATACAGCAGCCATATTTAACCCTGCGTGGAAGTCTCCTTCAGACGCTGCACCTTCACCGAAGTAGCAGATAGTAACCACATCTTTACCCGACATTTTCTGGCCATAGGCGTAACCAGATGCTTGAGGGATCTGTGTGCCTAGTGGTGAAGATATAGTCATGAAGTTAAGTGGCTTGTCACCATAATGGATAGGCATTTGACGTCCTTTATTCGGGTCGTCTTTATTGCTAAACATTTGGTTCATGAACTGTTCGGTGGTGTATCCGCGGTACGCTAAGGCGCCTTGCTCACGGTATTGAGACATGATCATGTCGTCGTCTGAGAGTGCTGCAGCACTTGCAACTGAAGCCGCTTCTTCACCTGTACTGGCCAAGTAAAAACTAATACGACCTTGGCGCTGTGCACCCACCATACGTTCATCCAATACTCGAATGTAATGCATGGTATTAAATATTTTTAATGCTTCTTCTTTGCTGAGGTCAGGTTCAACTGCTTTTTCAATGAGTTCACCTTCGGCAGAAAGGATTTGCAGCATTGGGATATCAACAACCCCTTTAGTAATAATTTCGACCTTATTTGTTGTTTTTACTTCGGCCAAATGATTTCTGTCTTTCACGTTTGTTCCCCTTAAATATGAGGGTTAATAGCGACTTATAGTGATAACAATATGCTAGTTGAGAAATTGCAGGAGCGTCCTACTTATTCATTGGCATTTTTTCAAATGGGTGAAATAGACATACTCAATTAGTCTAAATGAAAAGGATATTCGTCCTAAAAACGTAAACCCTATGTAAAAAATATGAAAACCAAGTAGGACAAACATTTCTTATTCACATCCAGTAATAGAGTTTCTAACGTTTCAAACGCTTATATATCCAATAATCTACTGTTTAGAACTTCAATGAAAAAAGGAAGTTATCTATGCAACGACTAATCGTCGTTAAATGTAACAAAATGTGTAAATTGTGTATTGCAGAAACACACGTTACAAAAAGAAAAAAAGTGTGCTAGTAATAGATAGTCACAGCGATAAGTTGCGTTTTAAAAAAGGCGAATGACCTTTTAAGCAAACAAAAAAATCGTTGGGCTCCAGGGAACTATTCACACGAGAATAATTATGAAAAAAACAATCCTTAGTACAGTTATTGCTACCGCATTAGCAGGCTCAGCCTTTGGTGCACTAGCAATATCAAATCAATTATCTGGCCACAGCGTTGAACAACGCAACGCCATCGAAGCATCCTTCGACAAAAAGAATATTCTTGCAAATGCAATCCAAGCGGATAGTGATAGCGTACGTGTTATCGTACAACTTACTGACGTGCCTATGGCGCAATTCAGCGCAGTAAATCCAAGTGTAAGCAGCATGGCTGCCCACAAAGGTCAAAAGGTAAATTTCAAGTCAAATGCAGCGAAGGAATATCAATCTTTCCTTGAAGCTCAACAGCAATCGGTTATCCAGTCTATCAAGTCATTCGATAAGTCATTTAAAGCTGATATGTCTTACACAGCAGCATTTAATGGTTTTGCGGGTATCGTTTCAAAAAGTGCACTTGATAAGCTTTCCAGCCTTTCAACGGTAAAAGCGGTATACCCAGACTTAGTACACCATGCCCAAATGGACGCTAGTTTGGACCTGATCGGCGCAGTTCAAACGTGGGAACAGTTCGGCGGGAAGGAAAGCGCCGGTGCAGGCGTGAAAGTAGCGATCATTGATAGTGGTATTCGTCCAGAAAACCCTTTATTCAGTGGTGAAAATTTTACAGCACCTGATGCTGCGACACTTCCTACTGACGACTATTGTTCAGAAGTTCCTGATTTTTGTAACAATAAATTGATTGTTGCTCGCGCAGCAGACATCGTAGAAGGCTTCTCTGTTGTTGAAGAAGAATACGAGAGCCCGCTAGGATTCAATGGACACGGTACGCACGTAGCAGGTACAGCAGTAGGTAATTACGGGGTAATGGCAGAGCGCGATGGCGCAGAAGCTGAAATCTCTGGTGTTGCGCCAGCTGCTTATCTAATGGTTTACAAAGGTTTATATGCCACACCAGCTAACCCTGCTTCTTCTAGCGGTGCTTCTTCAATGCTGCTTTCTATGCTTGAAGCTGCGCTTACAGATGGTGCTGACATTGTAAATAACTCGTGGGGTGGCGGTGCAGGTGGAAACCCTAACGGCTCAGTATATGAAGACGTACTTGAAGCCATGCACGATGCGGGCGTTGTTACCGTTTTTGCAGCGGGTAACGATGGTCCGGGTGCTGGCACTATTGGCTGTCCTGGTTGTTCAGAAGACGTAATAACGGTCGCAAATACAACAACGGGTCGTTTGTTCGCAAACGAGGTGACCGTTGAAGGCGATACCACTTTAGGTTCTATTCCAGCCCTTTACTCAGTGGGCAACCCTGCCATTGTATTTGATAGCCCAATTACTGCACCTGTTGTTTATGCAGGCGAAGTAGATGCGGCAAACGTTGAAGGTTGTGATGCATTTGCTGCGGGCGCGTTCGATGGCGCAATTGCGCTTATCAGCCGTGGTACTTGTGGTTTCGTGACTAAAATTGAAAACGCAGAGGCAGCGGGAGCAACTGCTGTTCTTATTCATAACGTTGATGGACGCGGTGAAGCGCCAATATTAATGGGCGGCTTAAGTGAAGCTCAAACAATTCCATCACTTATGCTTCCTGCTACACCAGGTTTAGCGCTTGCTAACCTAGCTGAAACTACTGAAGAGTCGCTAAATGTAACTATCGGTAGCGATATTGTTCGCGTTGTTTCAGACAGCCTTGCTGACATCATGAATGAAAGCAGCTCTCGCGGTCCTAACGGCGACCCGACGTTCCTTAAGCCTAATATTGCTGCTCCTGGTACTCGCATCTTCTCTGGCGAATCACCGGATGCACCAGGACACGAAGACCAGAACTTCTCGTTCAAGAACGGTACTTCAATGGCATCGCCACACGTAGCTGGTGCAGCTGCACTTCTTAAGCAAATGCATCCTGATTGGACTGCACAGCAAATAAAGAGTGCGCTTGTTACTTCTTCAATTCGCGATATTTTGAAAGAAGATGCGTCTACCGCAGCAGACAACTTTGACATGGGTGCAGGTCGTTTAGATCTTCCTCGTGCAACAACGGTAGAGCTAACTTATAGCGATTTAAGCTTAGTAGACGGCAACTGCTACCTGAACTGCGAAATGTCTATCACTGTAACAAACACCAGCGATGAAGAAGTTACAGTCGATGCTACAGCAATGTTTAATGACTCAGCTATTTCTGCAACCGTTACACCTCAAATGGCAACCCTTGCAGCAGGTGCTTCTGCTGAAATTATGGTTGCAGTAGATGTAACAACAGCGTCTACAGGGTCATGGTCTTTCGGTGGTATTAATTGGACAGACACTGACGACACAACAACCGATTATTTCATCCCAGTAGCTATCTATCCTATTAGCAGTGATGAACCATCATTGTTTGACAGCGATGTAAGCACGCAAGTAGCAGCTGAAGGTGAGTTGGTGGTAACCGAAGCGTTTGCTACTAACACTGACGTAACTGGTATGATCAGCATCACGGGTGAAATTGACCACAAATATGCGATTAACCCTTCTACAATTTCTGCTGTTAAAAACGGAAACCAAGAGCCAGTAAGCTATGACGCTGACTCAGGTACCGTATATTGGGAAGGCGCACTTAACACTGCTTCTTTCTCGATGAACGCAGATACTACTATTGGTGACATACTTGAAGGTTTCGGCCTTGACCGTTACGTACCAATGGCATCTATTGGTGTTGCGCCGCTAGAGTGCTCTGGTTCGTGTGATGACGCTTCAATTGAAGTAAGCCTACCTCGCACTATCACTTACTTAGGTAGCGAATACACAACCATGCAGATTTCATCTAATGGTTTTGTATCTTTAGGTACAAGCTCTGGCAACATTACTACACCGTTTGCAGAAGTATTGCCAAGCCTAAGTGAGCCAAACAATATTGTCGCACCTTATTGGACTGATTTTGACCTTGCGGGCGGCGGTGCAGGCGCTGGTAATATCTACGCAGTAAGCCTTACAACAGGTCACTTTGTTGTTGAGTGGGAAAACGCTCAAATTTGGAATGAAGATGGCACAAGCTTTAACTTCCAGTTGTGGTTTGAGTACGAAACAGGCAACGTAAACTTTGTATATGGTCCAATGGACTCACCTGTTTACGCAACGGTAGTTGGTGCTGAAAACATTTCAGGTAGCGTTGGTACAACGTACGCTGCACTAACATCTGCGGGCCTTCAAGGTACCCTTCCAGTTGAAGGTGACGAATTTGTACTAACTGCTAATGCGGGTGACGAAGTTACTATCAGCTACGCAGGTACTGTTGTTCCATCTAGTGAGTATATGGACGACATGTTGTCAGTTAACGAAGATGCGTCGGTAACGGCTAACATTCTTGCTAACGAAATGGACAGCACAATCATCAATAAATTCACCATGGACTCTCTGTCTGGTGAGTTCCGTACGTTTACGCCTATCACTATTGATAAAGCGCCTCTTGATCCATCAACAGTTGAAGTTACTGGTGAGCCAGCAAACGGCACAGTAACTGTAAATGATGATGGAACAGTAACGTATGCACCAAATACTGACTTCTTCGGTGAAGATTCATTTACATACACCGTTCGTGTTGAAGGTACAATTGATGAAAATGAAGAGCCAGTTGAAGGTGAAATTGTTGGTGAAGGCACAGTAACTGTAGCGGTTGCAGGTGTGCAAGATGCTCCAGTTATTTCAATATCTGCTCCAACTAGCGTTGATGAAGGGCAGTCTTACACTGTAACTGCTTCTGCAACTGACGCAGACGGAGACGACGTGACTATCACCATTAACGGTGTAGAGCGCACTTCGTTCACTGATACAGCGCCTAGTAACGAACAGTCTAACCGTGTAACGGTTCAAGTAACGGCTTCAGATGGTATTGAAACTACTACAGAAAGCGTGACTATTCGCGTTAATGATAAGTCTGGTGGTTCAATGGGCTGGATTGCATTGCTTCTTGCTCCAGCAGTTTACCTACGTAGACGCATGAAACGTTCATAACGTTTTTTGATAAGAGAAAAAAGGCCGCAATTGCGGCCTTTTTTAATCGTCTTGAGAAAGTTGCTGTAAGTGCTG
Source organism: Alteromonas sp. DY56-G5 (assembly GCF_041414725.1). Taxonomy (NCBI): domain Bacteria; kingdom Pseudomonadati; phylum Pseudomonadota; class Gammaproteobacteria; order Alteromonadales; family Alteromonadaceae; genus Alteromonas; species Alteromonas sp. DY56-G5. The sequence goes on from NZ_JANHZQ010000016.1 coordinate 56,680, forward strand.
AGACATTCGCTTACTGGGTTGTACACCAAGTTCTCTAAACTTTTCTATTTGCCTTACCAAGTTCCCTCTTCCACTGGTTAACTTATTCATTGCTTGTTCGTAATTTGCGTGAGCGGTATCCATCGACTTACCTACTTTTTCCATATCCGTCACAAACCCAACGAACTTGTCATAAAGCTTTGCTGCTTGTTCCGCAATAAGCTGTGCGTTTTGATTTTGGTACTCATACTGCCAAATGTTATTAATAGTACGCAGTGCAACCAGTAAATTAGTTGGGCTAACCAACATGATATTGTGATTAAGTGCCATTGTGACTAAATCTGGTTCTTCTTCGACAGCAATTAAAAATGCAGGCTCAATGGGAATGAAAAGTAACACATAATCCAGTGTCTTTATGCCTCTAAGCGTTTGGTAGTCCTTCGCGCCTAAGCCTTTGATGTGCCCTTTTATAGAAGCCACATGTTGACTTAAAAATTGCGCTTTCTCAGCTTCATCATCACAGTTGTAATACCTTTCATAGGCCGCCAAACTTACTTTTGAATCTATAATCACATCTTTATCATTTGGCAAATGCACCACGACATCTGGTTGAAATCGCTTGCCGTGCTCTGATGTTGCTGACATTTGTGTTTCAAATTCATGACCCTCGCGTAAACCAGATTCTTTGAGTATCCGCTCAAGCACTACTTCGCCCCAGCTTCCTTGCTTTTTATTGTCACCTTTTAGTGCATTGGTCAGCGCTGCAGCTTCTTCCGTAATTTTCTGGTTGAGTGCCTTTAAACTTAGAATCTCTGTTTTAAGTGAGGCTCGCTCCTGCCCCTCACGTATGTGTTGTTCTGAAATTTGACGTTTAAAACCATCTAACTCGTTTTTGAATGGCGCCAAAACAGCTTCTATATTGTGTTTTGTTTGTTGCGTGTAACGCTGTTGCTTTTCTTCAAATATGCGATTTGCTAGATTTTCGAATTGCGTATGCAGACGTTGTTCAGATGCATTCATAGACGCAAGCTTATCTTCATGCGCAGCATGAAGCGCCTGAATTCTTGCTTGGTGCGCATCGTTTTGTGCTTGAAGCTTGGCAATAGCAATACGCTCGCTATTCAAATCATTTTGTAGCTGCTCATTGATTTGCGAAAGCTGCGCTATCTTGGCGGCATTCGCCTGGCCTCGAATAAATGAATAAAGTGAAAAAGCACACACACTTACGAAGGCTATTAGAAAGGAAATGGGTTCGCTAGAAATAAGGTTAATTAACATAGTGCACGTTCATACTGTTATTTTGTACAGCACTATAAACAAAATCAGATAAATATACCAACTGGTATAAATTTAAAATGAAATTGGGGCAAAACGTCTAGCACGTCAATCTTTGAAAAAATGAAACTACACAAATGAAAACGGGTGCTATTGCACCCGTTTTTTATATTGTGATGAAAAACCTAATTAGCTTTCTTAAGCAGAACGGCTCATCTTAAATTTTGCCTTCCTCTCTATTTAGATAGCGAGGCATCAAGCTCTTCAATTTTTGCTTTCCAAATGGCCGGACCATTTTTGTGAGCATTGGCACCCGTGCTGTCTACTGCAACGGTTACTGGCATGTCTTCTACGTCGAACTCGTAAATTGCTTCCATACCTAAGTCCTCGAATGCTACGACACGAGATTTCTTAATGGCTTTAGATACAAGGTACGCTGCACCTCCAACTGCCATTAGATAAACCGCTTTGTGTTTAGCAATTGAATCAACGGTTGCTGGACCACGCTCTGCTTTTCCAATCATGCCAATAAGGCCTGTTTTTTCTAGCATCATGTCAGTGAACTTATCCATACGGGTAGCCGTTGTCGGGCCAGCCGGACCAACCACTTCGTCACCTACAGCGTCAACAGGACCAACGTAATAGATAAAGCGGTTAGTTAGGTCAACGCCCTCTGGTAAACCTTCACCATTTTCCATCATGGTTTGAATGCGCTTGTGAGCAGCATCACGACCGGTAAGCATCTTACCTGACAGCAGTACCGTTTCGCCTACTTTCCACTCTTGGATATCTTCTTTTGTTACTTCATCAAGGTTAACGCGGCGAGTGTTTTCGCTCACTTCCCAAGTTACTTCTGGCCAATCTTCTAATTTAGGTGGCGTAAGCTCCGCTGGACCCGAACCATCTAGATAAAAATGTGCGTGACGAGTCGCCGCACAGTTAGGGATCATTGCTACAGGTTTTGACGCAGCGTGAGTAGGTAGCGACTTAATCTTAACGTCAACAACGGTCGTTAAACCACCTAGGCCTTGCGCACCGATACCCAACTTATTTACGCGGTCAAAAATTTCTAAGCGAAGTTTTTCGTCGGTAGTTTGCGGGCCGCGCTCTATAAGCTCTTGGATGTCTACTGGGTCCATAAGGCTTTCTTTTGCAAGTACAGCTGCTTTTTCAGCCGTACCGCCAATACCTATTCCCAGCATACCTGGAGGGCACCAGCCTGCCCCCATCGTCGGCAAAGTTTTTACTACCCAGTCAGCAATATCATCGCTTGGGTTAAGCATTACCATTTTAGACTTGTTTTCAGAACCGCCGCCTTTAGCTGCGATCATCACTTCGATCTTTTCACCCGCTACCATGTCGATATGCACAACAGATGGCGTATTGTCTTTGGTGTTTTTGCGCGCACCGGCAGGGTCAGCAACGATAGAGGCGCGAAGTGGATTGTCTGGATTAAGGTATGCACGACGTGTACCTTCATCAACCATTTCTTGAACGGTCATGTCAGTTTTATCCCACGTCACACCCATACCAACTTTAACAAAACAGGTTACGATCCCCGTGTCTTGACACAAAGGGCGCTTACCCTCTGCAGACATGCGTGAGTTGATAAGAATTTGCGCCATCGCGTCTTTCGCGGCTTGGCTCTTTTCCTTTTTATAGGCTTCTTCTACGGCTTTAACGTAATCGAGCGGGTGATAATAAGAAATAAATTGCAGGGCATCTTCAATGCTGTCAATGAAGTCTTGTTGACGGATAACGGTCATGACATCCTCTTTTTATTTGGCTTTCGTGGTCTTAGCTAGCTAAAAAAGCGTATACTAGCGCATCTAAAGACAACGCACCATGTAAAACCATGTGCTTGTGGCTAATTCCAGTCATTTTTAAAAACTATGCTGAAGGGATATCTGAAAAAGCAGCCTAATGTGATCGGTTATTAGTCTTTATTTGTTAACGCCAGTTAAAAATAGAAGGAAGTTTGTGCTTAATTCAAGCACCAAACGCCCACGATAAAAAGAAGTACAGAAAACACCTATGTCACACGCAGATACTATTTACGTTCATGTTTCCCGTTTCACTGCAGAGGAATTAGCCGATAAATTAGCGCTAAATTGTGACGAGAACACAGCCGTTTTCAACGCACTTTTTAAGCGAATCTCTACACACCCATATTCCCTTTTACTAGATACTTCTGGTTCGTCTAAAAGTGAAGGTCGCTTCAATATTATGGCATTTTCGCCTTCCGCAGTTATCGAAGCAAAAGGTGATAAGGTTCAACTCACCGAACTAAACTCTTCAAAGCGCCAGGAATTGACATTAGCGCCCTTTGAAGCGGTGCAAGCACACTTACATGCGCGCGTTTCAAATGTGGAGATACATGCCAGTGTAAATACAGCGCACCTCCCTTTTATTATCGGTGTGGCTGGTATGGCAGGCTATGACACTGGGCGCTTTTATGAAGCGATGCCAAGCATCGCCAAAGATGACTACGAAACCCCTGATTTTGCGGTTGGCCTTTATCTTCGTTCACTTATTGAAGATACAAAAACAGGTTACATCTATTATTGCTCCGTTGACAGTCAACCACTGACTCAGTTTTTTTCTTCATTCAACGACGAAAAACCTGAGCCAAATTTCAAGTTAACGTCGCGGTTCGAATCAAATTTGTCTAAAACGGAATATGAAGCTTGTTTGGATAAAATACACGCCTATTTGCGTGCCGGTGACTGCTACCAAGTAAATATGGCGCAACGTTTTAGCGCAGCGTTTGAAGGGAATATCTGGCAAGCATATTGTGAGCTACGCAATCAAAATCAAGCGCCATTTTCAGCTTTTTATAACCTTCCCCAAGGCTGTATTGCTTCGATTTCACCAGAACGCTTTCTACGCGTTAAAGGTGGGGTTGTAGAAACAAAACCGATAAAGGGTACACGCCCGCGATTTGAAGACAAAGAAGAAGATGCAGCCAGTGCTCAGAGCTTGCTCTCAGCAGAAAAAGACCGTGCAGAAAATCTCATGATTGTAGATCTGCTGCGCAACGATATTTCAAAGCACTGCAAACCTCACTCGGTGAACGTACCTGCACTCTTTGCTCTTGAAAGTTATCAGGCTGTGCACCATTTAGTAAGTACGGTAACTGGCGAATTGAATGAGTCTTCTTCGCCTTTATCGCTTCTGGCATCTGCATTTCCTGGAGGATCAATAACTGGAGCACCGAAAATCCGTGCGATGGAAGTTATCGATGAGCTAGAGCCTCACCGCCGGAATATCTACTGTGGCAGCGTGTTCTATATGGGTTTTCGTGAAGACATGGATTCAAGTATTTGTATTAGAACCGTATTGGCAGAGAACCGTCGATTACATTGCTGGGCCGGTGGTGGTATTGTGCTAGATTCTGTTTCTAGCGAAGAGTATCAAGAAACCCTAGATAAAGTGTCTAGAATACTGCCAGTACTTGAATCAATTAACCAATAGCACAGTATCTGTACGTAATGTGCTAGTACAAAGGTAAGCATATAGGTTGTAAGCAAATATCTATGACAAAGAACGAATTTCTATCACAGTTTCACCACTTAAGGCAGCCTCACACCGAGCCTGATTTTCCGTTGCGAAAAACAGGACGCCCTGCGGCTGTACTTATCCCCCTGATAGATTATGGCGATTCGCTTCAATTACTGCTTACCGAACGAGCGCACCACCTTAAGCATCACCCAGGTCAAATCAGCTTTCCAGGCGGAGCGGTCGACGAAGCTGACAATTCTTTTTTTGACGCGGCACTTAGAGAAGCTGAAGAAGAAGTTGGTTTACCCGCTACTCACGTAGACGTAGTAGGAATGTTGCCTAGATACCGAACAATCAGCGGATATGAAATTGCGCCAGTTGTTGGCTTTGTAAATCCTGACTTTACACCGATTATTGACAAAAATGAGGTAGAAAGCGCTTTTGAAGTGCCTCTCGCACATGTTTTAGACAGAAGAAATCATTTAGTTCACACGACGCATCGCGATAAAAAGGCATTTCCAATTTACTTTATCCCATGGAAAAACCGCATGATATGGGGCGCAACGGCGGCAATGTTACGCAATCTATCTCATCATATTCATCCTTAACCTTTGTATTTGCTTATCCGCTCTTGCGTGTACTATAAATTAAACTTTACAGCGTATTAGCAAAACTAATCCCTTTATTAGCTTTTCTGTATTGTGGTTTTTCCGTGGTGGATGCATGATCTTACTATTACTTTGTTTTAATTTTGAAAGTTTATGATCAGTGTATTTGATATGTTCAGCGTGGGCATTGGCCCATCGAGTTCGCACACCGTAGGACCAATGAAAGCAGGCGCCGAGTTTGTCACCGAACTCTCTCAGGAAGCTGCGCTTTTTGATTCAGTGGATAGCGTGAAAGTTGAACTGTTTGGGTCATTAGGCCAAACTGGAATCGGCCACGGAACAGGAAAAGCTGTTATCCTCGGTTTACTAGGAGAACTTCCAGACGTTGTCGATGTGGACAGCATCGAGACTAAACTTGAAGAAATACGCAACACGGAAAAGCTTTGCCTTAATGGCCAGAAGTTAGTGCGCTTTCCTAACAAGAACGCCATTGTTTTTCACCGCCGTAAAACGCTCCCCAAACACGCTAATGCCTTAACGTTTTATGCGTACGCGAAAGATGAGCTTGTAAAACAGCAAACTTATTACAGTATTGGCGGTGGCTTCATCATAAAAGACGAAGACTTCGATGCGACCAAAGCGCATGCAGCCAGCCTGCAAGCATCAGTACCCTTCCCTTTTAAAACGGCCGGTGACCTTCTTGCTCTGTGTAAAACTAACGGCTTAAGCATTAGTTCACTGATGCTACGTAACGAATCAACTTTCAGGCCCAAGCACGAAGTGAAGCAACAGCTACACAACATTTGGTTAGTAATGAAAGCTTGTATTCAACGAGGTATCGAAAGCGAAGGTATTTTACCTGGCGGGCTTAAAGTAGTTCGCCGCGCACCTGGACTATACCGTCGACTTCAAACTGAACACACAAACGACCCTATGCAGACTATGGATTGGGTTAACTTGTTTGCTTTAGCTGTAAACGAAGAAAATGCAGCTGGCGGCCGTGTTGTAACTGCACCTACAAATGGTGCAGCGGGTATCATTCCGGCTGTTCTACAGTACGTAGATAAGTTTATTCGACCTGTTGATGAAGAAGTAGCAAGCCGATTCCTGCTTACCGCAGGCGCTATTGGTATTCTCTATAAAGAAAATGCGTCAATCTCAGGTGCTGAAGTAGGTTGCCAAGGAGAAGTAGGCGTCGCTTGTTCAATGGCTGCAGGCGCGTTAGCTGAAATTATGGGGGGCACAGCTGCCTCGGTAGAGAACGCTGCGGAAATCGGTATGGAGCACAACCTCGGCCTTACTTGTGACCCCGTGGGTGGCTTGGTTCAGGTTCCGTGCATTGAGCGAAATGCCATGGGTGCAATCAAAGCCATTAATGCTTCTCGTCTTGCACTGCGCGGAACCGGAGAGCAAAAAGTATCACTAGATAAGGTCATCAAAACTATGCGCGATACCGGCAACGATATGAAGACTAAGTATAAAGAAACGGCGAGAGGTGGGCTCGCGGTAAATATTATCGAATGTTAGCGCCTCGTTCTAACTAGACAATGTATGAAATGAAAAAAGGGGCAATTAGCCCCTTTTTTAATGAACGTTTTCAACAAGCGCTGCGTTTACTTTACTGGAAGCGTCACGCCTTTAAACATTTTTTCTACTTCTTCGTTGTTTTTCAGCATCATAGCCTTTTCAACCTTGTCCTTGGTCAGGTGAGGCGCAAAACGCTCAATGAAGTCGTACATATAACTTCTTAAGAACGACCCCTTTCTAAATCCAATTTTCGTCGTGCTGTAATCGAACAGGTGACTTGCATCTATCTTCACAAGATCATCATCTAACTCTTCACTTACCGCCATCGACGCGATAACACCAATACCGACACCTAAGCGAACATAGGTTTTAATAACGTCGGCATCTGTTGCGGTAAACACGATTTTAGGTGTTAGCCCTGCTCTTTCAAACGCTTGGTCTAATTCAGAGCGCCCGGTGAAACCGAAAACATAAGTAACCAACGGATATTTGGCAATGTCTGAAATATCGATAGTGCCTTTTTTCGACAACGGATGGTCTTTGTTTACTATTACACTGCGATTCCAGTGATAACAAGGAAGCATGACTAAATCGTTGTACAAGTGAAGAGCCTCTGTAGCGATAGCAAAATCGGCTTCGCCTTTGGCAGCCAAATCGCTAATTTGAGACGGCGTGCCCTGATGCATGTGTAATGACACTTTTGGATACTTGCTCATGAAACCCTGAATAACATCAGGTAACGCATAACGGGCTTGCGTATGCGTAGTCGCAATATTAAGTTTACCTTGATCTGGAAGCGTGTGCTCCCTTGCTACCGCTTTAATACTCTCTACTTTGGCTAGTATTTCACGAGCTATATTGATTACATCGTTACCGGCGTCTGTTACGTGTGTTAAATGCTTACCGCTACGGCCAAAAATCTGAACACCTAGTTCATCTTCCAACATGCGAACTTGTTTGCTGATACCCGGCTGTGAGGTATATAAACTTTCTGCTGTTGCTGACACGTTCAAATTGTTATTGAGGACTTCTACGATATACCGTAGTTGCTGTAGCTTCATATTTTACACCGTTTAATGCGATAGACTGACACTGTACTCCCTCCGTTATAACCAAAACCACCTTTTTTTACTAGTTGCTATTACGAAATTGGCATTATAAAGTTGAAAATAATTGAATTTTTACATTTTCGAGTGGGATTTATTCGCCTTTGTCCGATTTCTTCTACATTATGGGTAGGTGATTAAAAAGCACGGTGTTAGATAGATAATGAGTAGCAGTAAACAAGTTACATCCACAATTGATTTTTCATCGGTGTTGGCAGCTGCTGTGCACGATATGAAAAATTCACTTTTTCTCCTTATTCAATCTATTGAAACACTCAGCGACGCCCTTTCTCCTCAAGACGAGAAAGCTAGAGAACAGGTTGCGAGTGTTCATTATGAAGCATCCAGGCTCAACACCAATCTTGTTCAAGTACTCTCTTTGTACAGGGCTGAATTAGAAAGTTTACCCATCACCGTTGACGAAAGTTTCATCAAAGATTTGGTTGAGGATGTCGTTGGCTCTAATGCGTTATATGTATCGCAGAAAAATATTGATATAAGCATCGCTATCGAAGATGACCTTAGCTGGTACTTAGACAGTGAGTTAATTTATTTGTTATTAAACGATGTAATCATTAACGCTATGCGCTATGGAACATCCCAAATAATAGTAAGTGCCAAGGCAGACGAGAACGACTTCATGACCATTAAAGTAGAGGATGATGGTCGTGGCTACCCCGAAGCGATGTTAACTAAAAGCCACGAAGAGCTCTGTGACTTTGAGTTAAGCCAAGGAAGAACGGGGTTGGGGTTATTTTTTGCGAAGTTAATTGCAAACGCGCATTCTCAAGGGGATAAAGTGGGCTCAATCGCCCTTTCCAACGGCGGGAGTCTCGGTGGAAGTGTATTTGAAGTAAAAATACCGTAAGATTGACCGATAACATTAAGTAATACAAAAAGTAACGCTCGTACGTAGTAATACGTTAACGTTATAAAAAATAAAAAACAGACGGAAACACACGCATGTACGTGATTATTATTATATTAATTGTTGTTTTGCTAATCGCAGCTATCTTTATCAATGCAATGCAACAACATCGTCAAAAGCAAGAGGCTGAGCGCAGAACTGAACTTGCCAAACAGCGTACTATTGTCGACGAAACTGAGAACGTTATTGCCGCCAGTGTAAACATGCCTGTTTCTTCGCGCATTATGGGCATACTTCACAACCGTATTCTAAATGCCTTGAAAGTAATGAACGATTTATCGAGTACATCTGAACTAAAACAGCGTATCTCAAGCAGTGAGCAAGCAACCGCCGCTGCTCTTTCGGACAATAGCGGTATCACTAACGATTTCGCGTTACCCGACAACGACAAAATGATCATTCAATACATTCAGGCCGTTAAGAAACTGCGCATTATTCTTCGTTCAGAACATAGCAAAGGGCAAATTGATTCTAAAGTATTCATGGATGAAGATAAGCAGCTTGAACGCTTGCAGGTAAAAGTAAATGTAGAAACATTGATTAAGCGCGGCCGCGCTGCACTTCAGTCCAATATGCTTGGGTCAGCCAGACAGTATTTTGAAAAGGCGAAAAGCGCACTAGAAAATCAAAACCCCCAAGACGAATATTCAATGTCTAAACTTGCTACACTTAACGAGTGGTTACACGAAATCCAAAGCAACCTTAAGAGCGTGAACGAAAAAGATCGCGCCAAGAAGCAAGAAGAAGAAAGAGACGAATTAGACGAGCTGTTCGCACCTAAGAAGAAGTGGTAGGTCGAACCTTTTCTTAGAAACTATAAAGCGCATTATTTGACTCATAATGCGCTACGGCCATGTCCCACATAGATTGAGCCGGCAGCGATAACCCTTTTCGCGCATTTCGAATTATTCCAATATTTTTCACCAGAGGCATGTCACTAATTTCTTTTGTTACTAGCCCCAATCCCTCCATTTGCGCTTTACAAATCGCCGGCATAATAGATATACCTAAACCATTTAGAATAAGCTTTCCTAGTGTAGATAGCTGCCCCGTTTCCGCGATTATATTTAGCTCACCATATTGAGCTAGCTTAGATTGAGTCCAGTGGCGTACCGCAGATCCCCTATTCATCATTACCAATGGAAGTTTTAGACAGTCCTGCCAATGCAACTTGTCCCCTAAATGGGCTGATTGTGCTTTGTTGGTCACAACAACAAACTCATCAGCAAAAAGGCTTTTAAACACTAAACCATCTTTGCGCTCTGGCTCAAACGAGAACCCAATTTCGCTGCGACCAGTAGTAACTTCATGAATTACCTGTTCCATTACTACATCGACAATTCGTAAGTTTACATTTGGAATTCGTTGATGAAATACTGACAAGATATTCGGTAAATGAGACTCGGCAAATGACGGCATAGCGCAAATGGTAAGCTGCCCTTTCGCCATAGCAAACAAATTTTGAATATCAGAAAAAGTATTGTCCCAGTCGTGCAGTAGCCTCAAAGCATTTGGAAACAACACCTCTCCTTCTGGTGTTAGGCTTACATTGCGTGTATTGCGTTGGAATAACTTACCGCCTAACTGCTCTTCCATTTTTTTAATTGCCGATGACAAAGCTGGCTGTGTTAAATGTAGATTTACCGCGGCTTCAGCAAAGGTTGATGACTTGGCCACTTCTACAAACGCTTTTATTTGACGGTATGAAACATCCATAAACTTTTCAACTGATCTCAGCGATTAATAAATAGTTTTTATTAATCGCAAGATTAATTCGATTTTACAAATTAAGCAACAATGTCGATACTTATTTTTAACAAATGCATTGGAGATAGAGAATGGCGGGATTTAACAAAGTTGTATCCTCATACGAAGAAGCAATGGCTGGCCTTGAAAATGGTATGACAGTTATTGCGGGCGGTTTCGGATTGTGTGGTATACCCGAAGGACTGATAGGCCAAATTAAGAAAATGGGCGTATCTGGACTTACTGTAGTTTCTAATAACTGCGGTGTAGATGGATTTGGCTTGGGTCTTTTACTAGAAGACAAACAAATAGCAAAAATGGTGTCTTCTTATGTAGGTGAAAATGCCCTGTTTGAAAAACAACTGCTTAACGGTGAGTTGGAAGTTGAGCTTACACCTCAAGGAACGCTGGCGGAAAAAATGCGCGCTGGTGGTGCTGGCATTCCTGCCTTCTACACTGCCACAGGTTATGGTACGCCTGTTGGTGAAGGAAAAGAAGTCAAAGAATTCAACGGTCGCCCTTATATTCTTGAACATGCTATTACTGGCGATTTTGCCATTGTAAAAGCATGGAAAGCAGATACTTACGGAAACTGTATTTATCGCCATACAGCACAAAACTTTAATCCTATGGCTGCTACTGCAGGTAAAATCACTGTGGTAGAAGCGGAAGAAATTGTAGAGCCTGGTGAATTGAACCCCAGCGAGATCCACACTCCAGGAATATATGTAAACCGTGTCATTCAAGGTTCATTTGAAAAACGTATTGAACGCCGTGTAGTTAGCAAGGAGTCAGAGTAATGCTTAGTAGAGAACAAATCGCAATGCGCGTCGCTCAAGAGTTTAAAGATGGCGATTACGTAAATTTAGGCATAGGTATCCCTACCCTTGCAGCTAACTATGTGCCAGATGACATAAGCGTGATGCTACAGTCAGAAAACGGCCTTTTGGGTATGGGACGTTACCCGACTGAAAGTGAAATTGACGCTGATATGATAAACGCTGGTAAAGAAACAGTAACGGCTATCACGGGCGCGTCTATTTTTAGCAGCGCCGAGAGCTTCGCCATGATCCGCGGCGGTCACGTTGACTTTACTGTACTTGGCGCATTTGAGGTTGATGTATCGGGTAATATTGCTTCTTGGATGATACCAGGCAAACTAGTTAAAGGCATGGGCGGCGCTATGGATCTAGTTGCTGGAGCAAAGAACATAATTGTTACTATGACCCATACCGACAAACACGGTAACCCAAAACTACTTGGCGAATGCACCTTACCGTTAACCGGTGTTAACTGTATTACGCGCATTATTACCGACTTAGCAGTGCTGAGTGTTGAAGACGGCGCATTTGTGCTTCAAGAACGGGCACCGGGCGTCAGCGTTGACGAAATTAAAGAGAAAACGGGCGGAAAGCTTGTTGTTCCTGACAATGTTCCTGAAATGCAGTTTTAAACTCTGCGTTTAATTGTGCTTTTCATTTAATTGTTCTTCGCAATGTCGCGCTTATCATTCAGCATTTATGCTCTTGTGGTAAGCGCGCGCCATTGAGTTAACTCACATTTTTGCTTTAACTTTATATTCTTCGTTGAGTAACGATTGTTACAAGTGCCCGCCTTCTGTTTGCAAACTTTTAAGCCTTTCCAATAAACCTTTAAATGCACCGTGCATTAAGGGATAATGCGCTCGAATGTCATTTTAAAAAGGCTATACCTTCTTGCTAGTTACTGATTTACCTGTTCACCACAAAATTATTTCAAAGCTCGAAACGAAAAACATTTCGACGCTAACCGAAATTCAAGAACGCACTATGCTGCCTGCTATTCAGGGCAAAGATATTATTGCGTCATCAAAAACGGGGTCAGGTAAAACCTTCGCCTTTTTAGTGCCAGCTATAAACAGGCTAATGTCGCAAAAAGCCCTTAGTCGTCAAGACCCACGCGCACTTATTCTTGCGCCAACTCGTGAGCTAGCCAAACAAGTTTTCATTGAAGCTAAATCAATGTGTACCGGGCTAAATCTTACTTGTTCACTTATTGTGGGTGGTGAAAATTATAACGACCAAGTTAAAGCGCTTCGCCGTAACCCTCACATTATCGTTGGTACCGCTGGTCGTGTAGCCGACCATCTATTAGATAAAAGTGTGTATTTAAACGGTTTAGAGTTGCTTATCTTTGATGAAGCAGACCGAATGTTAGACTTAGGCTTCTCTGCTCAGCTTAAAATGATTAACGACTATGCTGATCACAGAAAGCGTCAAACTATGTTGTTTTCTGCCACGCTCGATAATATTGAGCTAAAGCATATGACAACGCAGTTAACCAAAGGCGCTGTTCGTGTAGCTGTAGGAGACTCAACCGCAGAGCATGGCGATATCGAACAGAAGTGCTTCTTTGCAGACAATGTTGATAACAAAGATCAAATTTTACAGTTTGAGCTAGCCAATCGTACCTACAACCAAGCTATCGTATTTACAGCTACCCGTGAAGATACCGATAGAATTGCAGCACTGCTTAACGAACAGAACTTAGAAGCTATTGCGCTTCGTGGTGATATGCTACAAAGCCAACGCGCAGCAGTAATGAGTGCGTTTGCGCGTGGACAGCACAGTATTCTGGTTACTACCGATCTTGCCTCTCGTGGACTAGATCTATCAAAAGTAGGATTGGTGGTTAACTTTGACCTTCCTAAGAACGCGGATGAATACATTCACCGTATCGGCCGTACAGGCCGTGCTGGGCAAAAAGGCGAAGCATTCTCGTTAATTGGCCCTCGTGACTGGAACAGTTTCGAAGGGCTTAAGAATCACCTTCAATATGCATTAGAGTGTTCACCACACGACGAATTTTCGGCGTCTTTTAAAGGTTTTACGCCGAAGAAAAAAGTATCAAAACAATCAAATGCGAAAAATGGTAAAAAGCGCGTAGCGAAACCAGCAAAACCTGGCACTAAAAAGCGTGTCGATACCATGTCTGGAGAAGATATTGGTATGGTTCCTGTGAAACGCAAGCCAAGAAACACTCTGTCTGACGACGACGAATAAAACTCTATATTGTAGTTTGAACCATCACCGCCGCTAGTCACAATTCACTGTTGAATAGCGGTGTGTAACCTTTCACTTTGTTTTTAATCACATTTTCTTACAGCACTTTGATAGTACACCTCGCCATCATATGCTTTACTACGCATATAGCAATAAGTCGATTGTGCTGAGTACACGCTTCAACTGTTTGTAACATAGCGTGTAAGCGGCTCACGCTCCCCCCCTTTAAAATGGATTTTAACCACATGAAATTTGTAAAGTTCGTATCGTTAGCCTTGTTTATAGTAATAGTCGTTGTGGCACTCTCCTATGAAAAAATAATAACACGCGTATTGTTGCCGCAGTACATAGAGTGGGCACATGAAACAGATATGAAAGGCTTAAAAATAGGTCAACCGTTGAATGAACAAGAATTGGCGCTAGCAGCGGAGATAGGCATAAAACAGCCTAAGAAAGTAAGAATTGTTTATGTAGATGAAGTCCCATATCCCTACGAAAACTTCGCGCTTAAAGTGTTTGGCGAAGCCGTTGGACTTGTTGGAGAAGGAATAATAAATAACGCACAAGTTTTCGGCTATTCGATTTATGCTCGTAAAGATTTCGAGCTTAATAGACCCAAGTTAGCCCACGAATTAGTGCATGTGTTACAGATTGAACGAGCCAGTTTAGATGAAGTTGTCACCCAACACTTTTTCGACATGGCTGAATACGGTTACGATAAAGCCCCACTTGAAGTAGAAGCGTCCGCAGCCAATAAAGTATACAGCGCTGATTGGTAGTCTTTACTACATAGCATACTTTTTTAGCTTCGCCCAACGTGTAGGTTCATCTGTCGAGGCTTTGAGTTCTGCTATAGACAAGTTGTGGACGAATAGATTATTGACTAGCTACTTCTGCTTTGTGCCATTAGCGGACACTCAATCTTGACACCAAGTGATCAAAAACCAATCGAATACGTTGTGGTACTGGACCACGTTGAGGGCGATAAATATATAAATCCCAAGGCACCGGCTCGACCTCTTCTAACACTCTTATAAGTTTCTCTTGGCGTAATAAGTCTTGGACCAAAAAGTCAGGAATTTGAGCAAAACCTAGTCCATTTTGTATAGCCATTAATTCAGCTTCGGTGTCGGCACTTCGAAAACGTGTTATGGATGGCGTCCACTGTCTTTCCATGGAAAAAACCCATGGCCAAAGCTTTCCCGTATTGCGATCTACTAACCCTGTAGCGGGCAAGTGGTTTAGTTCTTCAATAGACGCAGGCCTTCCTACTCTATTTATTAACTCAGGCGAAGCCACGACATACATATTAATTTTGGTGAGCTGGCGGGCAATAAATCGACTATCTCTCATGAAGCCGATACGAATCCCAATATCTATTTTTTCGTCAACTACATCCACGCGCTCGTCACTGAGTGTCAGGTCTATATCCAGTTGAGGATGTATTGTTGAAAGTTCCAGTAATACTGGCATTAAGCATTTATGACCAAAACCAACAGGCGCTGCGATACGAACCCGCCCTTGTAATTCATTACCCGAATTAGGGGTGCTTGTTTGAAACAATTCATCTACAGCACGCAGGCGTTCTTTTGCTATCACAGCAAATTTTTCTCCAACTAGGGTCACTTGTATGTGTCGAGTATTTCGATGAAATAAAAGCTCCCCTTGCAATCGCTCTAACTCCTTCACTGCTCGTGTGACTGCCTGAGGAGAAATTCCCAGACGGTTAGCCGCTTCTTTAAAGCTGCGAGACTCAGCAGCAGTACAAAATATCCGGAGCATTTCCAATCTGTTAAGCATCACAGTCACATTCAGGTTTGAAATGAATACATAAATATTATTCCAAATTATGGAATTGTGAAATTAAAACGTTTCCATTTATTGATTTTTGACGGTAAGGGATAATTTGCTCGTTATTTAGACAGAGTCATTTATTCAACTGATTTGAGGATATTAACTATGAGCAGTGTTT
Source organism: Alteromonas sp. DY56-G5 (assembly GCF_041414725.1). Taxonomy (NCBI): domain Bacteria; kingdom Pseudomonadati; phylum Pseudomonadota; class Gammaproteobacteria; order Alteromonadales; family Alteromonadaceae; genus Alteromonas; species Alteromonas sp. DY56-G5. The sequence continues at coordinate 72,363 of NZ_JANHZQ010000016.1, forward strand.
TAGCAAACAACATCAACGGTAAGGTCGTTGTTATCACTGGTGGTAGCAGCGGTTTAGGCGAGACCACGGCAAGACATTTAGCCAGCCTTGGCGCATCTGTTGTTTTGGGTGCCCGACGCATCGACAAGCTTGAAGCTATTGCTGCTGACATACGCACAGCGGGTGGAAAAGTTGCGGTTCAAGCGACAGATGTGACTAGCCAGGACGAAGTGAAGGCCCTTGTAAATCTTGCACAAGAGCGCTTCGGTAAAATTGATGTGGTTATCAATAATGCAGGGTTAATGGCGATTGCACCGTTAGCTGAGACTCGAGTTGACGAATGGGATCGCATGATTGACATCAACGTTAAAGGTCTGCTGTATGGAGTAGCCGCAGCGCTTCCGATCTTTCAGGCTCAGGGAACAGGCCACTTTATCAATATTTCGTCCGTAGCGGGTATCAAAGTATTCAGTCCCGGCGGCACGGTTTATAGCGGAACCAAATTCGCTGTTCGCGCTATTGCCGAAGGCTTGCGCCATGAAGTTGGAGGTAACATTCGTTCAACAATCATTTCACCAGGTGCAGTCGAATCTGAATTAAAACATGGAAGTTCAGATACTCAGGGGGCAGCCTTTGTAAAAGATTTTTATCAGCAAAATGAAATTCCATCTGAATCTGTTGCTCGTGCTATCGCATACGCAATTGAGCAGCCTGCGGATGTGGATATCAACGAGATTGTTCTGCGCCCAACTGTTCAAGAGTTTTAATTCGTTTAATAAAAAACCTATTAACCAGCGGGTGATTTAACCACCCGCTGAATATTCAGTTTGTGAGGTTATTGATGACAGCGTTAAAAAGACAAATGCGTGCTTTGGCATTAGATAGCTATGAAGAGGGTACAGTATTCCGGGATGCCCTGATTAACTTACCCTCTCCATCAGCAGGTCAGGTGCAAGTAAAAATATTTGCAAGTGGAGTCAATCCTATTGATTACAAGATCCGCCAAGGTATCGCTCCTTATGCCATGCCGGAATTACCCGCAGTACTTGGCACCGATTTAGCTGGAGAAATTGTTGCTATCGGCGACGGCGTCGCCGACTTTGCAGTAGGCGATGCCGTTTATGGTCTGACTGGCGGAGTGCGAGGATTGCAAGGAACATTGGCTGAATATGCCAACGTAGATGCTGAGTTACTTGCTCTCAAACCGAAAAATTTGTCCATGCGTGAAGCTGCGGCTTTACCTCTGGTTGCACTTACCGCTTGGGAAGGTTTGGTTGACAAGGCGAATGTTAAAGCGGGCCAGAAAGTTCTTATCCAAGGTGGAGCTGGCGGAGTTGGACATGTAGCTGTGCAAATTGCTAAGGCCTTAGGAGCCGACGTTTATGCCACTGCATCGACTGGAAAACAACAACGGCTCAAGGCGCTTGGTGCCACGCCAATTGATTATCACACTGCAAGCCCTGCTGAGTACGTGGACGCATACACCCAAGGCAAAGGATTCGATATCATTTACGACACTGTCGGTGGCTCTGTACTCGATGCCTCATTAGGTATCATTGCACATTATGGACATATTTTAAGCTGTGCTGCATTCGGCTCACATAACCTGGCACCGTCGTCATTGCGCTCTGCAACATTATCAGCGATTTTTGTATTACACCCACAGCTCAGCGGAGAGGGGCGCAAACATCATGGTGACATTCTGCGGCAAATTACGGCTCTCGTTGAAGCTGGACAAATTAAGCCACTACTCGATCCGTTACGCTTCTCCCTTGACACGGCAATGGATGCACATAATGCTGTAGAGTTGGGGTCCATGGGTAAAGTCGTTATTGATGTAATTGCTTAAAAAGATATTGTGGAGGATGCATATGAGCCCAAGAAAACTAATTCGAACTGTTCGTTTCCATGAATTAGGTGGCCCCGAGGTATTAACTATTGACTCGCTGGCGAGTCCAAGTTTGCAGGCCACTGATGTACGTATTGCGGTCAAAGCTGTTGGGCTCAATCGTGCTGATGCCATGTTTAGGCGAGGCAGCTATATAGAAAAGGCTGACTTCCCTTCGCGAATCGGCTATGAAGCATCCGGGATAGTCATTGAAGTCGGGGAAGAGGTAAATCATTTACGCCTTGGGGACGAGGTTTGTATTGTCCCTCAGATGGGGCTTTCTCAGAACGGCTGCTACGCAGAAGAGGTTGTCGTACCAAATGAATATGTGGCACTCAAACCAGCAGGGCTAACCTTTGCCGAAGGCGCAGCTGCTTGGATGCAGTACCTGACACCTTATGGCGCTTTGGTCGAAATTGCTAACGTGCAAAAAGGCGATGCAGTACTGATAACCGCCGCATCGAGCAGTGTTGGATTGGCTGCGATTCAAATTGTGAATTCTCTGGGGGGTACCGCTATCGCTACAACTCTAACAGGAGCTAAAAAGGCTGCTGTGCTCAAGGCTGGCGCGGCCCATGTGATTGCAACCCAAGAAGAACCGCTACTGGATAGCTTGAGAAGCATCTTGGGAGCAAACAATTTAAAAATCGCATTTGATGCTGTCGGTGGGCCGCAGATAGCTGAAATTGCTGAAGCAATAAGCCCTGAAGGAACAATAATAGTGCACGGAGCATTAAGTCCCGAAGTAACTCCTCTTCCCTTAAAAATAGCACTTCGTAAAAGTCTGACAGTTAGGGGGTATGTGTTTACTGAAGTTATAAAAGACATCGAGCGTTTTCGCAGAGCAAAGCAATTTATCCTCTCGGGTTTATCCGAGGGAACACTCAAGCCTGTCATTGATCGAAGCTTTAAATTTGAAGAGATAGTAGCAGCGCATCACTATCTGGAGTCAAATCAGCAGATTGGTAAAATAGTGGTCGAACTTGATTAGCAGTTCGTGGCTTCCACTTGTCTCTCAACTCAGTCAGTGGCTGATTTTGGTCGGGAATTTGCGTGTTCAGTGGCGAGTAGCATGGCGGAATTTATTGGAAGGCTATATAACCCAAGCAATGAGATTTGGACGATCAAACGGGGCGATAAAATTCTAGCTTCTGTATGAAAGTCAGGGCTTTGCATTGGTGGAAGAGAAACTAGGCTTACAATGGGGTATAGAAGTCTTGGAGCAACGCTTCACCAGGTGCCTATAAACGTGAATAAATATTTGAGGAGTCTCAATGACAGCTACAAAAGAAGAAGTTATCGCTTTCATGAAATCGGAGTTTCCACAAAGCAAATGCGTTGTGGAAGCAGTGAGCAACGGTGGAGCGACTGTATCGCATCATGTGGGTCAGGATGAATTACGTCCTGGCGGAACGGTTTCGGGGCCTGTCTTAATGAGTGTGGCTGATGTGGCACTTTATGTGGCGATACTTGGTAAAATTGGCATCGTGCCATTGGCAGTAACAACTAGCCTTAACATCAACTTCTTACGTAAGCCATCGGCAAATGAGCGAATCATTGCGGAATGTTCTCTGATAAAAGTCGGCCGTACTCTCGTGGTTGGGGAGGTTTCTCTGTACTCTGAGGGGGTGAGTGATTTGGTAGCACATGCTGTGGGTACATACTCTATACCGCCCTATACATCGGAACGAAGTGAAAATATTAAAACAATTAACTCTCTGAAAGCTTGACTTCGTTTAAAAGAAAAAAGGCAGTTATTTGAGGGGAAGATTAAGTGGTTATCAATTGTAATCTTATATAAACGCCTACTTCAGGCCTGAAGCGGAGGCATTGGAGCAATTCGAGGCTAACAAATAGAGTCAGTCGGACAGCTAACGCTGTCGCTGCTTTGGGCGTAGAACGTTCGCCCCATGTCTACAACGGACAAGCGCGTTAGTAACCGTCAAGGTCCGCTTCACGCTCGAAGCCGACATTGAAGGCTATTCAAAGGAAGCTATATCTCACTTCCAACACGAAACGCCAAACTCAACACATAAAAAAACGAGTGCTTAAAAGCACTCGTTTTCAATTGGTTCATTTACGTGGCCTAGTCCTCGTTTTCACGCTTAGCCTAGCGTGTCGAAAAGCCTCAGTCGACGATAAGTGTTACCAAGTTTAAACTTAGTACTCCCACCATCCTTCTTGCCACCACTCCAAAAACTCTTCAAAGTCGATGTAACCATCGTCGTTACTATCGATAAGCTTAAAGCCTTCTTGTACGTGGCTAGCTTTCGTTTTTGGTGAAATAACGGTTAGAAGCTCGATGAACTCCGGCAAATCGATTTGGCCGTTGCCATCACGATCGAAAAAGCTGAAGTCCTTTCTAATTTCTTCAATTTTAGATTCTGAAAGTTGAGTGCTCACTCGCATTCCTTATTTCAACTGCAATAAGCACGAGTGTAACGCCCTTCTTTCTAGCTGTCTACGCCTGATTTTCTTTTGCTTTAAGTGCGCGTAAACGTTGAGCTTCTGCTTTTTCCTGACGCTTTTGTTCCATGGTCAAACGCGCTTCCGTTCCTACGTGCTCTTGTTGGCGCTCTTTTGCCAGCTGAACCTGTTTTTCACGTTCTCTAAAGCGAGCAATTTGATCGTCGGTATGGGTACCAAAGCAGTGTGGGCAGCTTACACCCGCCTCATACTTATCACTCTGCTTGTCTTCTTCAGTAATTGGAAGTCTGCACGCGTAGCACTGCTCATAATGGCTTTTCTCTAAGTCGTGGTTAACTGCAACGCGATTGTCAAATACAAAGCAATCGCCTTCCCACAATGACTCTTCTTTCGGTACATCTTCAAGGTACTGTAGAATACCGCCTTCTAAGTGATAAACCTCGTCAAACCCCTGCTCTTTCAAGTAAGCCGTCGATTTTTCACAGCGAATACCACCGGTGCAGAACATAGCCACTTTTTTGTTTTTTGACGGGTCGAGCTCTTTCGCTACGTATTCAGGAAACTCACGAAACGTTTCGGTTTTAGGGTCGATAGCGTGTTTGAAAGTACCTATTTCAATTTCATAACCGTTTCGCGTGTCAATAACGGTAACATCTGGGTCGCTAATAAGTGCGTTCCAGTCTTTAGGTTTTACGTAAGTACCAACGGTTTTGCGAGGGTCAATACCCTCAACGCCCATGGTCACAATTTCTTTTTTCAGTTTTACCTTGGTGCGATAGAACGGCTGTTCATCGTGAAGAGATTCTTTGCAAGAAATAGGATTAATACGCTCGTCGCTGTTTAAATAAGCAAGTAATGCGTCGATACCTTCGCGGGTACCAGAAACCGTACCGTTTATCCCCTCGTGGGCAAGAAGAAGTGTACCTTTAATGCCATTAGCTTCCATTGTTTCTAGAAGCGGTTGGCGGATTTCTTTGAAGTTTTCAAGCGCAACAAATTTATACATTGCGCATACAATATATTTAGACATATTTTAACCTTTGCTGATTGGAGCGTAAGACCAGTGCAAAAATGCGGCGCGCAATATAACAAAAAGGAATGATAAAAACTAGGGCGGATACGAATTAGCGCTCGTACGTCAACGCAAACTTGGCACGCAACAACGAATTGAAATAACTGCTATGCAATATTCTCAAAAGATGTGAAGTGTGACGAATTTTCTTGTTGTGAATGGTATTCTTTATCTTGTGATGAAAGGATATCGTATAGCAGCGTATTATCTTCCTTCACGGTGTTAGCGTATTCCATTTTTAACCGCTTTTGTGTTGCCAAACTACAATTATATACTACATCGTCGGGTAGACGTTTAGCATCATCAGTTTGTGATAGCGGAGAGGGATTCATACTTAAATATAATCTTGCTGCCGCATAGTCTTGAGACACTAACTCAGACAAAACGCGCATTCTGCCCCATTCGCTTTCATTAGCAGCTAGCGATGGCCTTCTATAATAATTTAACGATGCAAGCTTGGATTCGATGCTACTTTTATCATCAGATTCTGACGCTACCGCTTCAATTTCAAATGGCTCAGCCACACTATGTTGCTGCATAGCAATATATAAAGAGAACAACGCTCCCTGCGCAGATGCTTTAGCAAGCACACCACTGCGCTCCCAGTATATACTGGGGTCAATAGGTATTTGCTCACGAGCTTCGACAGTTTCTTGCGACATTCTTATTTACAACTTCATATGTATACTTATGTTTTCGGCAAGATAATGTTTTTCTTAAGCTTATTATCTAAAATTAGATATACTCCTATAAAGTAATCGCGCGCTCACTCATGGATTTGAAATGCAATTTAGCAACAAACAAGTACTGATTGTTGAAGACCAACGCCCTTTCCTTCTTTTATTGAAGGGGCTGATGCATTCGATGGGCGCATCTGATGTAGTTACGAAGTCATCTGCTGAACAAGCGGTATCACTATGTAAAAAGCATAAGTTTGATATTGTCATTTGTGATCTACACTTGGGAGCTGACAACAAGAATGGCTATGAGCTCATTGAAGAGTTGCGCACTCGAAGGCTTATCAGTCCCACATCGGTGTTCATTCTGATAAGCGCAGATAGCGCTCGACCGGTAGTGTTGGGCAGTATTGAACGTAGACCCGATGATTTTTTAATTAAGCCCTTTTCTCAAGTTCAGCTGAAGTCTCGTATTGTTCGTGCGTGGCAAAAAAGACAGTTTCTCCAGCAAGCGTTTAGTCTCGTTGAACAGGGTGAAATGAACAGTGCGATCGACCATATCGAAGCGTTACTTGACGCCCCTTCCCACTATAAAGGTCACTGTGAACAGCTATTAGTCGAGCTATACTGGCGTATAAAGCAACCCGATAAAGCGCTAGATGTGTTACGTGACTACATTGACGGAAAACCCGTGCTGTGGGCACAAATAGCTATTGGAAAAACTTACTTGCTTTTAAAGGAATATGAGAAAGCGATTTCAATTGCCAAGCGAACGCTAAAGCGTAACCGGTTCAATGCAGACGCTCACGATATTCTTGCGCAAGCACACCAAGCCACGACATCTGGCGACAAAGCACTAGATGCAATAAAAGAGGCAATAAAACTGTCGCCCTACTCCTTACCCAGGCATTTCAAAGCCTGTGAAATAGGTCGGCAAAATGACGATTTAGTGCTGGCAGCGAGTTCAAGCCAAGCGATCTGGGATTTATCAAAACGAACCGTTCACAAAACAAGTTTACACTGGTGCGGTATTATCCGAAGCCTTTTAGATGTCGCAGAGTTTGCAGACGACAAGCGCCAGCGCAATAAGTATCAGCAAGAAGCATTACTAACTCTGCAACGAGGAAAGTTTGATGAACATCTTCAAAAAATGGACAGAGATTTTGACGTAGATATATTTGGTACAATCGTCAACGCTAGAATTAGCGCTATAGACGGCAAACTGATTGATGCCAAACGCCACTTAACAACGTCACAAACACTGCTTGACGATAAGTACACGGAAGTTCCTACCGCGTTTATCCCTGACAGTATTAACGTTATGTATAAACTGGGTGAGTTTGATGATGCGCTACAGTTGAATGCACTTTTGACTTCAAGACAGGATGAGCTCGACCAAAACAGTCTAAACATGCTTGATGCGCAAGCCCTCAATGCTCAGAAAAACTTAGCTAGTTATCAACAGTTCAACCGCGAAGGCATTCAGCACTATCAGCAGCAAGATTACGAACGTGCTAAAGCTTCGTTCGCCCTTGCTCAAGGCTTTGCTCCTGTAAATACAGGGGTTGCGCTTAATCTATTGCAATGTCTTCTACAAATTGCAATCAAAGAAGATAAAGCCGAAATGAAACTCATTAATGAGTGTAAGCGGTTGTTTAAATTGATTGACGATATGTCACTTAAGGCGCCTTACAAAGAAAAATACACCAACCTTAGAGATGAACTCTCTAAATATATTGGCTTTTGAATTAGAAAACTGGTGAGCTATGAGATTGTTAGTTTTTTTACTGATGGCAATTTTAATCGACGAGGTTAGCGCCAATGAACAGGCGCTAAGTCAGAACGAGTCTTTCGTACTAGCCGATGCTGGTATTCACAGAATGACATTTGAAGAGCTAAACAATGGTGAAATATTTGTTATTCGCGGATTAAAAGTACCTAGCACACAGCAATTCGAGGGTAGTCAAGCTAACGAGAAACACCTCCCAAAACTCGTCAAAGTTAAAACTGGCAAATACTATCTAAAATCGATAACTCCAGCATTTTCGAACATTGGGGTAAGACGTTTTAAAAAACCCGAATGCGATGGCTGCTTTTTCTCGCTTCAACCACGCGCGGTTTCTTATCTCGGTAGGTGGAATATTGATTTAGAATACAAATCAAGGAATAAGGTAGAGTGGCATATACAGAGGCAGTATTCCTACGAGAACCTTAAAACATTAAAACAAAAAAACACTAAATTGACCGAACTTCCCCTTTTCGTTGCTAACGAAGAAGGTAAAGTTCTTAAAATCGACTGGAAAGAATTATAACTTAATACCTTATTTAGTACTGAGTGCTACCACCATAAGTCGGAGCTTTCTTCTTGTATTACGAGAAGACCAGTACTGTATCGACCGAGCTGAATGAGTACTGAGCCAAAGCATTACTAACTAATCCATAAAATTATCAACCGTTTCGATTTAGCTCATCCACGTTTTCAATCAGTGTTTGACGCTGTTTCTCTGAAAGAGTTGAAAATATCTCGGCCAGTAGCGTTGCCGTCACAGTCATATTATGAGCACTACTTTGCTTGTACACATCGCTTTTATAATTATCCGGATTTTGCATTAGCGACACCAATTCTTGCTCAAACCTTTCATTCTGCTTGCGCGAAACGAATAGCTTTCTTGCCGCATTTTGAATGTTTCTGCGATACGTTATCCAAGCGTCACCTGTAGAAATAAACTGTTGTGCGTAGGTGCTAACAATTTGTTTTTGCTCTTTACTTAGATCTCCAATACGCTCACTTATTGTTTCTTGTATTCGCTCAATTCTATCTTTAAGTCTCTCTGCTTCAGACTTTTCCAGCGCCTCTTGTCGCTCTTCCTCTTCTTCTTTATTGTCTTTTTCTAATGCCGCAAATAGGGTGACAACTTGCTCATCATCGAGTGTTTTAGCAATAGCCGCTAGTTCAGGACTGACCTCGTCTCGTACGCGCTCCCAATGTGATCTAGCTAGCTCAAGGTTGTTATAAACAATACTCGAATTAAGGGTGTCATTCTGAATCTGCTTTTTCACATCCTCTAATTGCGCTTTATAACGAGTAAGTTCACTCTTCTTGTGCCAGCTCAACCAGTTTTGTAAATGCGCATCAAACTTCTCCTCTTGCTCATCTTTAAGCTCTATGTAGTCGTCCATGTACCAATACACCCACCAATCTAGGTTGTTATAGGCCAGCTTAGAACTGCATGAAGTAAGAAAAATAATAAAGACAACAACCAACAATGAACGCATAGTATTTCCTTTTTTACGTTAGTTACGTCGTGACAAGCAAAAACGCTTATTGCTGTGTACCGAAAAATTGAATTTTACTTTGATATTACGCAGTAAATATCCGCAATAGAGAACTTTACGTTGCACAGCCTTTACTCTACTTTAATGGCATTGCCTGTAAAAAGAAGGACTTTAATGTGTCAAAACGTGTCGCAATTTTAACCTCTGGTGGCGACGCCCCAGGTATGAATGCATGTATACGTGCCGCAATTATTGCGTGTCAGAAAGCTAATTTTACCTTGCTTGGCTACAAGCACGGCTACAACGGATTACTACAGCAAGAGTTTATTCCTCTATCTCTTGATTCAACGCACAATCTTATCCAGCAAGGCGGCACCATACTACACAGCGCAAGGTGTAAAGAATTTAAAAATCGTGAAGGTCTTATCAAAGCGGCTGATAATTTGAGACAGGCCGAGGTCGACACACTTATTGTAATCGGTGGTGACGGATCTTTTCGCGGCGCAGCAAAGTTGAGCGAACTATGGGATGGCCAGATTCTTGGTATTCCGGGAACAATTGATAACGATATAGCGGGTACTGATGCGACTATAGGCTACTTTACCGCAATAGATACCGCCATGAGTTCTATCGATAAAGTTCGTGATACAGCTGATGCCTTCGAACGTATTTTCCTTGTAGAAGTAATGGGTCGCAATGCTGGCTTTTTAGCATTAAATGGTGCCCTTTCCGCGGCTGCTGACTATGTGGTTGTTCCTGAGTTTTTTGAATCCGCTGAGACTGAAATCAAAAAGATCGTAAACCAAATAAAAGCGCAGCGTGCTTTGAAAGGGCCCGTCAGTTTTATTGTTGTAGTAGCTGAAAACGTTTGGCCTAATGGCTTAACAGGATTAACCGAAGCTTTGCAGTATCACAATATCAACGACGTTAGGCCAGTAACCTTGGGACATGTCCAACGTGGCGGCTCGCCGGTAGCACAGGACCGACTACTCGCCACTACTCTTGGCGAATTCGCCATAAGCTTAGTAGGAAGCGACGTCACCAACATAATGGTTGGTGAAGTTAATCAGCGCCCTATTACCGTACCCCTACCCAAAACTTGGGAAGAAACAAAGCCCCTCAATCAAGCCCGGGTTGACGCAATGCGTACCCTAATGAACGAAAGATACAGCTGCGACTAAGTAAGATGGTTCAGACGCTGTTTAACCTGAAACATTTGTAGACTGTAAAAACAAAAAAGGCGGTGCTTTATAATAAAACACCGCCTTTTAGTACTTAATGAACAAGCTTCTTTACATTTTCATTGCCGCTTTCACTTTATCACGATGACTGCGACTCACTTTAAGCTCTGTATCATTTTGAAGTATTAAATGATACTCGCCACTAATATGGCTCACTAACTTTTTAACAAAACGGATATTAGCAATAGCTGAACGATGCACTCGAACGAAGAACTGTGGGTTGAGTTCCTGTTCAAGTTCTTTCATGGTTTTGCGCATTATATGCATGCCATCCAGTGCGTGAACGCACATATAATCACCTGCAGCATCAATCCATTGAATGTCTTGAACGTTTACGCGCGTAACCTCTGAACCATCTTTAATAGCCAATACATCTGGGTATGGATTGGTTTCAACCGGCTCACCATTGGCTAACTTGCGTAAAATCTCTTCGCAATCATCGCCAGTAAGTTCAGCAACAAGGCTTACCAATTTTTGTGACTGCTCATCTTGATGCTGAGTTGAGTAATATTCACGTACTTTGTTTAACGCCGCACCTAAGCGCTCGTCGTCTGCTGGTTTTAACAGATAATCTAAAGCATGCACGTCAAACGCTTTTATTGCGTAGCTGTCATAAGCAGTTACGAAAACGATCATGGGAATGGGCTGTTTCAGTTCGCGCAACTTGTGAATAACCTGAAAGCCGTTTAAGCCAGGCATTTGAATATCTAAAAACACCAAATCTGGACGATGTTGAGAAATGCTACTTACAGCCTCTAGGCCGTTCTGACACTCTGCAAGCACCTGTACATCATCATGACGCTCTAACCTGGCACGAAGGCCCTTGCGCGCTAAAGGTTCGTCGTCCACTACAATGGTTTTAATCACTTGCTTTGTCATGTTATACGTCCTTAACTTCATAGGGAATGCGTATTCTAACTCGCACGCCTGAAGGCTGATTGTGTTCTATAGAGAATGCAAAATTACGATGATAGAGGGATTGCAAACGCTCTTTTATATTGGCTAGGCCTACGCCGTTTTCTCGACTAAGTGTTCCGTTTTTGATATCTGCACCAGGGCCGTTATCGGCAACATCCATTAACAAATCATTGCCAAATGTACGTGCCGTAATCGCTATACGACCACCATTTTCCATCTTAGATATGGCGTGCTTTATTGAGTTTTCAATAATGGGCTGCAAGATCATGCTCGGCACAAGTGCACTTTCACACCCTTCATCGATGTCCCATAGCACTTCTAGACGATCGTCAAAACGTACCTTCTCTATCTCTAGATAGAGTCGTAATGCCTTTATTTCCTGACCTAGCGGTACTCGCTTTATCGGGTCGTTGTCTAATGAATAACGTAGAAAGTCACTCAAACGCGACACCATCGCTTCTGCTGTGTCGTTCTCTTTTAAAAGAATAAGGGTTGAGATAGCGTTAAGCGTATTGAAGAGAAAATGTGGGTTGAGTTGATAGCGCAACATCTTTATGTGAGCTTGGTGCGCCATGGTACTCGCCTTTAACGCGTTCTGCTTCTCTTTTTGAAGCATTTGGAAGTTCTTGATGCCAAAGTACACACCACTCCAGCAACCCACCATTATTAGCGAGTTAATAGTGTTGGTAAAATACATATACCATTCGTCTGGCCGATATCCGTGCTTGTAGATTTCCCAGTAGTTAATGTTTTTTACCACGGCCCATAGCAAAGCAATTAAGTAGCACGACACAATCACTATGATGATCATGTTGAGCGGTGATTGCTTTCTTGCCCATCGATAGATGTAGCGAAGCGGAATGGTTAGCAACCATCCTGCATAGGCATTAAGCATGATGATGAAAACCCAAATGGGCCGAACATCATGGAGAAAAGATCCGATGTAATAAATTATTGCGAACCCTGCCCAGCCTGCACTGTGCAATGTCCAAAATAAACGTTCATTACTTTCTATTACACGCTGAAAGCGACTCACAATATTACCAATTTAAAAACTTATATGAAGATTATACGCAAGCCTTGCCACGACCCAAGCGCCTTGGTCGTGCCCCTTATGCTTCTTGTCGCAGGGCAAAATCTTGTAATTAGACATGTTTTGGCTATATCAATTCGCTGATTAAGCTCAGTAACTGATATTCATTCTTTTCAGCCAGTGCACCCACCACCAGGCTGGGCCAACCAGCAAGAAGCGCAAATCGTCAAAAAACGAAGGCTTTTTGCCCTCGATATGATGGCCAATAAACTGCAAAATCCACATAACGACAAACAGTACAAGAGAAAATAACCATACTGAGATACTGAAGTGGTCTAGGGTATTAACTGCACCGAAACACAGTATAGTTAAGAGGGTCATTGCAGCCCCAATCGGACCAGACAACATAAAATAATAATACAATACGGGAACCGCTATGATATGCGCCCACGTTATATCGAACTGCGCTATGATTTCAGGTACCGGCAAACTCCAAAGCAAACCTATCGATACGAAATAGATGCTGGGTACGGCAATAGCATGGATGATAACGTTGGTCTTGTTTTGGTGGCTTTCACCGTACTGCATTAAAAGTCGCTCAATACTTCTCATGTAGATCCCCTTAGCCTGTTATTTTGATTATTATCTAAAGAGCACCCAACTATTGTTTTCCTACGTTAACAATGTGTGTCGGGACAACAGCGTTTTTATCAATTTTTCTTCACAGGTAAAGGCGAGCCCATAATAAACCACATCACTATCAAGCTTATGATTTTTAACTTTTGCAGTAAGCGCTACTTCTTTACCGTCCAACGAATAGTTTAGCTTAACCTCAGCTTCATCGAGCATTACCGGCCAATTCGGTTTGACCTGTAACGCTACTTTGCACCCTTTTTCGCTTAAATCAATGATAATACCCGTTACATTCTCGTCAGTGGGATAAACCTCTGATTCCAACGTTACCGAAACACCGAGTTGTGCACGTTTTACAGCGCGAAGCCCTATACTTTCAATACGTTTCGGAAAGGTTGTAATAAGTAAGCCTGATGGCTTGGAAAGCAATTTGAGTACTTTCACTTTAAACGCAATAACCTGGCCAGTGTCACCCTCAAGCACAGAACGCACCACGATATCATTGCCAACAGTCAGTGCATCCCTAACGGTAATCCACTTCGCCGAAGTTGGAATATGAAAAAGCAAACATTCATCAATAAGCATGCCTATGTAATCAGTCTTCACACGCTTTGGCGCTGCGGGCATAGCAATTTGTAAATCTACTGTATCGCCGGGTACCAGCGTACGCAACGATTCCAAATTATCTTCGCTTAGTAAATTGCTTTGTATTTTTTCAGCCATTTGTATTTGTTATTGCTGGATTTAATGTCATTTAACTCAATGTACGCATCAAACAAAAACTTATCAATACTACGATTGAAAACCATGTTCAATAAACGTAAAAATTGCCCCTTAGTAGCAGGCAATCTATTGGGATTAACTCAATAGGTTGATATAGTTGAGGGATAGTTTTGCTTATCTTTTCGGACGTTTATGACCTCTGCTCTTCGCTATACGTTAACTATTTCCAATTGGCGTGCCCATCAATTTACTGTCGCGCTGCAAATACCTGAGCATTCTGGCTCATCAATTGAGCTTAGCCTTCCAAGCTGGATCCCGGGAAGCTACATGGTGCGCGATTTTGCAAAAAGCATTATCGAGCTAAGAGCGAACACTTCTGAAAGTAATAGTACTGAAAATGTTGGCGATAGAAGCGTTTATAGCCTTTCGGTAACTAAGCTCGATAAACAAACTTGGCGTATAGACACAGATGGAAAACCATGTACGGTCGTTTACTCGGTTTATGCCAACGACTTATCTATTCGCTCTGCTTTTATGAACGACCAATATGCGTTTATAAATGGAACCAGTGCGTTTCTAAACGTTTCCGGCTTCGAGAATGTGCCGTGTGAGGTGGACATTGAGCTTAACGACAGCGATTCTGCAACCTCGAATTGGAAGGCTTATACGTCAATGCCTTCTCGTTGTGAAAGCACAAGCCCGTCTCGGTGGCACTTCGTTGAAAAAAATTACGATGAGCTCATTGACCATCCGATTTATGTGGGCATTGCAGACACTCACAGCTTTGAGGTTGACGGCATTACGGTTACGTTACTTTTCTCAGGTAACAACAGTATTGATTATGAGCGCATAGCAAATGACTTAACGCCAATTTGCAAGCACCACCTAGATTTGTTTGGTGCTCCACAACCTATTAATAACTACCTGTTTATGACGCTACTTGCCGACAATGGGTTCGGCGGTTTAGAGCATAAGTATTCTACTGCCCTTCTTTACCCTCGCTTCGACCTTCCTCAAATTGGTGAAAGTGAGAAAAAAACCGATAGCTACATCACATTCTTAAGTCTGTGCAGCCATGAATTTTTCCACACATGGCATGTTAAGCGCATTAAACCTAGCGTAATGGTGAAACCAGACTTATCTCAGGAAACGTACACGAATCAGCTGTGGATTTATGAAGGCTTTACCAGTTTCTATGATGACGTCACCCTTGCAAGAGCCGGCGTCATTGAACCACAGAAATACCTCGATATTGTTGCGCAAAATGTCAGTCGACTTTTGCAAAACGCTGGTCGCTTTAAACAAAGTGCAGCAGAAAGTAGCTTCGACGCATGGACAAAGTTTTATAAGCAAGACGCTAGCGCTACTAACAATATCGTTAGTTACTACACCAAGGGAGGCATTATCGCCCTTGGCTTGGATTTATTGCTTCGCAAACAGTCAAACAACAAAGTTAATTTAGATACCTTGATGCAGTTATTGTGGAAACACTATGGCGTGGATGAAAAAGGTACGCCTGATGACGTGATCCAATCTTTATGCAAAACCCACTTCGACATCGACGTTTCAGAATACTTGAACCGCGTGGTGTATAACACAGACGATGTAGAATTAGCGACATTGGTCTCTGAGATGGGCGTGAATTACGCTATTCGTGCTCGCGTATCAGGTGAAGATAAAGGTGGTGTTTCCACGCTGCCTGTTATTAAAAATCAGCTTGGGGCCACATTAAAACCAGCCACTTTTGGGCTTACGGTAATGCAGGTATTTGAAGGCCTTGCCGCTATGAAGGCAGGTATTCTTTTAAACGATGTCATCATTGCGTTAGACGGTCATATCGTCAATGCCCAGAAACTTCAACGCCTATTAGATAATGCCCAAACGCCAAAGGTAGAATTAACGCTTATTCGTGACGGGCGACTTCTAACGCTGCCTCTTGAGGTAACTGAGGCAAGAAACGAAATGGCTTATTTTGAAATCACTGATGAAGAAAAGCTTAATCAGTGGCTGGGGAAATAACACCGCCCTGTAGCGTAAAAACTAAAAAGGCGCTTTGAGAGTTTACCTGAAAGCGCCTTTTTCTTTATGACTGTTAAAGCTAAATCAAATTAATGGTTACTGTTCAGGCGACCCCGAAATGATAGTCTGTGGGTCTAAACGAGTGTTGCCCAAATTAATACGCCAATCCAGATGCGGACCTGTAGAGCGCCCTGTTGAACCTATCGTTCCAATCTGCTCGCCTTGCTTGACGGTTTCACCCACTTCTACCGTTATAGTATCCATATGAAGAAACGTTGAAAACACGCGCATGCCGTGGTCGAGAATCAAGGTGTTACCCGAATAATAGAGATCATCAGCCATTGTTACCACACCATCAACTGGGGCATACACAGGCGTGCCCGTTTCATTGGCGATGTCCAAACCATAATGCGGCCATTTCGGCACGCCATTTAGAATGCGCTGACTACCGTAAACACCGGAAATAACGCCTTTCGCAGGCCATTCAAACCGGGTGAATAATGCATCTAAATCAGTATTACCGCTTCGGGCGTTAGCTACGTTGATATTGTCTTTTTTAATACGCGCCGTCACTTCTGCTGGCGGAGAAACCATTTTTTGCTCTAGCCCGTCAATTCGCTGAATGTTGTATTCGCGTTTTTCAAGGGTAATGTCTCGCTGCCACTTTTGGCCGTTGTCTAATTTTACAACCAACATTTGCTGCAGTGGCGCTTCCCGTTCAAAGCCAACAACAAATTTTCCGTCTTTGTTGGTTTGAACAGTTTCGCCATTAAGCGTTACTTTGGCCCCAGCGGGAGCTTGCCCGCGCAGTAAGGCACCTTGCGTAAACTTACCGTTCAACACAATGTTTACTGGCTCTTGACTAGATAACGCTTCGTTTTGGCCGTTTAACTCTACATCTGCATAAGCAAATGACATAGAGGCAACTGTGCTAATTGCCACTACACAACTCATTATACGAGATACTGCGCTATGCAATGCGTTTCTTGAAAGCGTGAATGCCATAGTTGTTTCCTTTCCCTATAACGAGCTGTGGTCAAATGTTAACCCTTTACTGTGGCGCCTTTACCTACGCCCTCGTAAGCGATAACTCGGCAAACACCATCAGGCGTGCGTTTCTTCTGCTCTTCAAGCAGATACTGCGCCAAACACTCAACTGTTGAGTCGGTTTCGATGACTTCACAATCTGACTTAGGAATTAATAGTTCAAAATAGCCCTGTGACGACTCGTAAGCAAAACAGTAGTAATCCGCTTCATTTGAAACTTGACCTTTAAGCTTTTTGTCGCTGTACGCTATTTCGTCTTCACGGGTTGCTATATAGATGTCGGCCCAACGGTCAGCCCAATACTGCTGACTTTCAACACACACTTTGCCGTCAAGGATAATATCAATTCGCGAACGGTGACCGTGCGCTATACGCTGACAATTACCATCGTGCTTTTTAAGCCCGTGGGTATAGTGATAATACGGAGAATTAATGACTTCTTCACGTAAATGCAGCGTAATGTTTTCAACGTTTTCTGGAAGATGAGTCGCCAATACTTCTTTTAAGTAAACGCCAACAGATTCCATGTTTATCTCATCAGAATAAACAAATGCATAAGCTTCAGCGGGGCAATGTAGCATGATGCTACGCCCATCAATGCAGGTAAAGCGCGCTTCTACCTGTTCAGAATCGTCGTCGTGAATAACCTCTGAACCGCTGTATTCAGCAGGTACAAGCAACTTGTGATCAACATATTCGTCGATTAGTCGCTTTAAGTTCTTTTTCACGTGACCAAAGTCTTGAACCATGCTCTCTTCGTTGAGCTCACCGTCCAAGATCACATCGACAATCCAGCTTTCCCCTACCATGCCGCGTTTTGGGCAAAGGTAAGAGAAGTCCATCACTGTCAAATCATTTACAAATAATTGCATAACACCCTTGAGTCGAGTTTATATTCTACTAACTAGTATACGTTTTTTATCTTTGCTTCGCAGCGACTAGTCCATTGAAGATTGGCGATTAAGCTGATCTTTTAAATTAGGTGGAATTCCACGGATTGTTAGCGTATCCGTAGCTGGGTCGTAAAATACCCGATCGCCCATTAATTTGCGTTCGAAGCTAAGCGATACACCACCGCCCTGACCGGTAAATTTAGCAAGTTGTTTCAGCGCTGCAGGGTCTGGCTGAATTTCTTTTTCAAGCGGTACTTCCATAGACTGTGTAAACGCAGAAAAGTTACTGCTAGTTTCTTCATTTTGTGGAAGTCGGTTAGCCAGTTCATCTACCGATAAACTCTCGCCTGCATCAATCTTTTCTTTGAAGTACGATTTAACTTCTTCTCTATGCTGGTGTTGCTCTTGCGGGTCTAGTGACTCACTGGCAAGGTAGGCATCCACCGTAGAAATCAGTTGTTTATTTTGCTGTTTAACATCAACCAGCTCTTCGCAGCCTACAAACTGCATAAAGAAGTCTGATACCTTACGTCCCATTCTACCTTTAATAAAACTAACGTAACGCTGCTGTTCTGGCTGAATATCCCACTGAGTTAAATCGAACCGCACAGCTAGCTGCATTTTTGCTAAATCCAAGTGTTCACGCGCGGAAAGATCTAAAGAGTTTGTCACTTCAACGTGCGAGCGAGTATTTAACAATGCAATCATCAAATACTGTGTGGCTAAATACTCATACTGGCAGAAAATAAGAAAACCGGTCTCAACCGTACCTGTTTCTGCCAAAGTGCGAACTAAGCGATTGGTCGCTGATACCGAAAACGCATGGAATGCATCTTCAACGTTATCACCCGCCGCTTTGTGGATATCCATGTATTGCCTAAGACCTTCCGCAAACTCAGCCACGTTTTCGGTGCTTTTTTGCGTCGTCGCTTCGCCTTCTTCGTTTTCCACTTTTGCTTCACGGGTAACTTCCGTCACGAAGTGGCCAACCCCTTTTCCGGGTTTAGCATTGAAACTGTGGTTTATTTGATGGGCAAGAAGCTCGATTTCCGGAGTGACAGCTAAGCAGTTGTCACGTGGAATTGCTTCAATTTTCTCTTCTTTGTTTACAATCAAACGATGTACAACAAAGTGATGAATCAGTGCACTCATAGAGTATCGGGTGTCCTGTTGCTTAAAAAGTGTCAGAAATATCCAAAGAATTGCGGGATTTTAGAATGAATGATTGTACTCACTCAAACAACGATTATAATCATTTTACGAGTAAAACCATTCTTTTTATCAAAGAAATCATAAAAAAGAGGCGTAGCAATGCCCCAACAGAGCCGCTATAGCAACGACGAATTCGAAACGCTAATGAATAACGTTATTCTAACCCTTGAAGAAGGCGGTGCAAACCGCGATCTTTCACTTATGGTGTTAGGAAATGTCATTACGCACATTTTAAATACTCAGGTAGCCCCTGAAAATCGCGAAGCCATGGCAACGCAGTTTGCCGACGTACTCAAGAAAAGCGTTAAAAATAGCTAAGGGATTGCATGATACTTGCCGAATCACCTCGTCGCCAGCGTGTTACTAAACTGGTAAATTGGGGGCATTGGTTTGCCTTGGCGAACATTATTATCGCCATAGTTATTGCCTCGATTTTTGTTTTCTCATCACCTATGCCTGGCACAGGTGTCGGCACCTTGTATCTTCTAGCCAACTGGTTCGGTCATATTGGTTTTATGACCTTTTTTGGCTTTGTTATTTTTATCCTCCCCCTTTGCTACTTGGTTAACAACCCCAGAGTCATAAAGGTCAGCGCGTCTATTATTGCAGCTGTGGGGCTAGCGCTCTTGGCTTTCGATGCGTTGCTATTTAATCGCACAGGCTTTCATATTAGCTTTCACGCCGCGGATTTACTGCGCAGTGAAGCTCAGTCAACAATGGCGATAGAAAGCTGGCAACAGTGGGCATTTTTATTTCTTCTATTTATCGTTTGGCTTGGCTTCCAGCTGGTCTTAGCCAATGCAATCTGGAAGCGTGTTGAACGCTTCACTCGCCATAAAGTGGGCATCCCTGTTACTACATTTTTTGTCAGCTGTTTTGTTACCAGTCACGCTATACACGTGTGGGCTGATGCCAAGTTGTATCAACCTATCATTAAGCAGGACAACATGTTTCCGCTTTCTTATCCTGCGACTGCTAAAACGACGATGTCGCGTTATGGCTTGCTTGACTTAGCGGCTTATGAAGAACGAAAACAACTTCAGTTCAACCCTGATATTCATAATATCACTTACCCAGCCGAGCCGGTTTATTGTTCTATTGAAACTAATAGAAACTTAACCGTGGTTGTCCAGACTGATAACGAACAGGCGGTGGACTTAAGTAACATTAAGCGCAACACCTTAAACAAAGTAGCCAATTACTATTCGACGGCTAGCAGCATAGAAGGCTTAATGACTACTACGCTATTTGGTGTTCCCGAAATATACCAAGACGCTTTATCTCAAAAGCGTCCGGTGTTATTAGCACTTCCATTGGGGTCTGGCATGCCGGTTTCTATTCACAGCGATGAAGCGTTGCCGTTGCCTCAATTAGCGGGATATTTGCAACCACTGAGCAACAATCATGATGGTTTGCATATTGCGTTTTTGAAGAGTGCTGATATCGAAAGCTATGTGAAAAACACGTTAGCGCGCAAACACGATGTGATTGTTGCAACTGGCTTTGGTAGCGAAAGTGGCAAAGGTACGCTGTACAGTACCCTTAAACTGAATGCTAGCTTAGCCAGCACGGAAGATTTAGCGCCTACCATTTTAGGAGCATTGGGATGTAACGCCCCTGCTACGTTTTATTCTACTGGCCAAAGCTTACTTTCTCCTTCAAGGCCATGGCTAGTTAGCACCTCTGGTGAACGCATTGTTGTGTTCCATGACAATAAGCGTACTGACGTACTTAGTAACGGCAGCTATGAAATAAGCGACATGGCGACCGGCAAGCGCAGTAAAGAAGCGCTAAATGTCGATTTATTAAGTCAGGCTATTAAACACCTATCACGATTCTCAACACAGAATTAAAATTCTGGCGGCAGACTAAGGAAAGTCTGCCGCTAAGCGCTTCGGTGTTATGTACAATCACCCAAGACGGGTTACGCATAACCACCCATCTAGTTGTTATGCATAAATAATCTATAAAACCAGCACTTAACGAAACACCGGCCCAAACGGGTTCTCGCAACACACTGTGTTAAGGACGCAAACAAATAAAGACTATAGTTTTAGGCCGTCTAGTTAGAGGTGTGGATGTCTACCCACCATTGAATCCGATGTGTAATCCACTATATACCATATATGGACCCTCTCCGATTGCAAGACACCGTGTTGATTTAATAACGTGATTCATTGCTGCCATATATTCGGCTTTTTCGTGAAGTCAATTGACTTCTAGCCTTGATGGTTGTTCGCATCTTGTTGTCTCATCAATCCGGCGGCCTCGAAGGCCCTTGGTATAAACTGATTTGAACAAGATGGTTATGAACCGTTAATCATCAGTACGTTGTCTTTTTGCAATATGTTGATAGGCTTCCTGTTTTAGTTTAT
>NZ_JANHZQ010000017.1:0-90704 GCF_041414725.1 Alteromonas sp. DY56-G5
TGAACACTCCGAATTTCACTATGCCTATTAGATCAAAGCCCCAGACTTTCGTCTAGGGCTTTTTCAACAGTCTGAGCTGCCTCAATGGAGGCAGCTTTTTTATTGGTACTCTTTTCAATGACAATCTGTGTAGTAACCGTTATGCTTTAACAGCTACCACACCGACTAAGTCAGCAGCGTTACTGTCATCCACCTCAATGCCGATTCGGCTTATGTACTGATCGCGCTTTTCAGCCTGGGTTGGCGACAAGTCACTACTTAAGAGAAGCTTCGCCGCTTTATGGGCCGCTTCCATCTGCTCGTCTGTTAAATTATCCCCTAAGTGGATTTGAGTAATAACTTTTAACAAGCTAAGTGCAACTTGTTTGTCTTTAGGCGACAGTGTTAGTGCCTGACGTAAATTGTTGAAAGCTGGCGACAACCGGTTCTCTTTGTAGTTAACCGCAGCCATTTGCTTAAGCTCTTTTGTGGTAAATTGAATTTCAGTACGTTCAATCGACTCTTGATTCAGGTATTCATTTACCACTTGAGAAGTAAACGTGTCCCCTTCAATTTGCTTTCTAAGCTTATCTAAAATACTCACACAGTGTTCACGCATTCCTAACTCGTGAAATGCTTTCATTTTATCGAGGCTATCTTCCATTGAGAGGCCGTCGGTAGATGCCGAACGATTCTTCATCAACTTTTCAGCCCCTTTTTTGTCGTCTCGCAAGCAAAAGACACGCGCTTTTACGACGTCAATCTGCTCGCCAAGCTGAGACTGCATGCCCTTTTGTTGCTTCAATTCTTCCAGTTCAGATTCTGCGCGTTTCATATAGCGTTCGCCTTCTGTACTGCCAAGACTTGTGGCTAAATCAATGGTTGAACGAATAACATTGAGCGTTAGCTGAGGTGAGTCATGGATAGAATTTTTAGCAAACTTTGCCATATTTTGAACGGCTGAAAGTTGTCCTGCCTTATCGTGGTTCAATCGAGCAAGATCCCATAACCGTTTGTTACGCTCAATATTGCGAGGTGCTAGCCTACTCGCCTCTTTCATTTGTTCGTAGGCAATATCGAACTGCTCTTTTTCAATAAAATACTGAGCAAGCAAGTCAAAGGTTAAGAATCGCGTGTCGTGGCGCTGCAATAAGTCATCAACCAGTAGCTGGGCTTCTTCTAATTCATCTTGTCGAAGCAACGACCGGGTTAAACCAATGTGAACCCACGCATGATCCATGCTCTGCAATAAGCTTCTAAAGTAGTCTTCCGCAGTTTGATAATCGCGAAGCTGCAATAAGCAATCACCAATTAAGCGTTTAATTCTGGTGTGATACTCCGATAGCGAAGGATCTTTTAACTGGCGCTCTGCATAATACATAGCAGTGGAATAGTCCCCTACCTGCATACAATGAAGCATTTTATGTAGCTTTAACCTTATCTGGATAAGGTATTCCAAACGCAGCTCAATTTTGTTGCGCTGAAGAGGTTTGACCCAAAAGTCATCCGGTTGCAATTCAACAATACAATTAACCAATTCAGGCGATGTCTCTGCACTGAGAAAAATGACCGTGGTGGTGTCGTTGATGTGATTGAGGTGTTTTAATTCTTCAAAAAGGTGAAAGCCATCTTTGTCGTGACTGACGTTAAACGCCAGTAAAACAAAGTCGTATTGTCTTGCAGCACATAACCTTTTCGCGTGAAAGGCATTAAAAGCACTGCTTACGTTTTTTATTCCAATTTCATGCAAAGCTGATGACACTACATCATGTACAAGCCCCTGGTTATCGATAACCAGCACATGTAATTCTTCTCTTGGGGTTGGGGCAGGTATTTTTTCCAGCATTTACCAATCACTTCTAACGTCTTTTCCCTAAGCGTCGTAATAGAATACTTGCTATTGCGACGGCACAATGTTGCGCGAGCTGTGCGCGAGAGGAGCTGGCCCATAATTCAAACCAGTTTTGTAATAATAGCGCGCATACAGCCTAAACTTATTATACATAAGTCTTGGTTTTTAGATACACGTGCGTTTCACAACGTGATTAGTGCTTTTAGCGAGGCGGATCAATCGCGTCGTTAACGCTTCCGTTAACCCTAAACCAACCTGCAACCGAGTGACGGCTGCGGGCAGCAGGTAATACTTCATGAGGGAATTGTTCGCTCAAAAAGACAACAAAAGTGCCTTTCGTTGGCAGCACCCTTGTTCCAATTAGATCACTTTCATCAGCGTAGAGCACGAGTTCTCCCCCATCTTCTGAAGTCCAGTCGTCATTCAAATAGGCGACTAAAGACAACACGCGATTGCCCTGACCTTTAAACGCATCTACATGGCGTTTGTAAAATTTACCTGGCTCATAGCAGGCAAAATGACTTTCAAAAGAAAAAAGCCCCATAAAAAGCGAACGATTTACATATTGCTGCATGGCTTCACACCATGAAAGCCACAAAGCGCCTTCGCTAGATGAACCTGTAATCCAGCAAATCTCGTCCCCTCTTACTTTTTCAGCTTTTTGATAATTCTCTGCGCGACCAATACCTGCCGCTTGATATTCAGCTTCAGAGATTGAACGCTGGCAGGCCAAAAGTGCTTGTGTAATGAAATCAGGTAAACCATGCTCTTGAATAGAAAAGCCTTTCGTGACTAAGTCATCGACGATATTTTCAAATATGGCTTCATCGAAAACGTGAAGAGGCTGATACGATGCAAGTTGTTCTCTATTCATCAGAGCATTTCTACCTTTGAGCGGTTAACTAATCGTGTAGTTAGGAGCGGGTTGTGTAAGTTAAAAAACTAGCGAACTTATACGCGGGGTTGAATCCTATAGCAATTGCATCACCACGCATTTTCCGCGCTATTTTTTTATCGATAAAAGAAAAATTATTTGTCGTTAAGAAGTCGCACGCTTCTTGCTTATTTAATATCAATTATAAAGTGAGCAAATGACGGTAAAGGTAAACTAAATCAATAAGTAAACCGAGGTGTATATTTTAAGAGGGTTGATTGAAAGACTTTTCTTCTGCCCTTGTTTCCGTTGCCATTACGTCTGCACATACGGATTGTAATTAACAGTTGAAAAACGCATGGCAAGGCGGTTTAGTAAAGATATACGCAATGTACGTATTAAATTTTTTAGCAAAAAGAGTAACCCATGAGTCAAGATCAAACACAAATAGAAGAAACGGAACATCATCTAGACTTAAGAAACTTGAGACTGGACGACTACAACGATGTTAAAGCGTTAATGGATGAGGTATACGCCAACGTTGGAGGCGCATGGCCTTACTCTAACTATAAAGCCCAAGTTACTACATTTCCCGATGGGCAAATATGTATTGAAGATAAAGGCAAAGTGGTCGCTTTCGCCATTTCAGTGATTGTAGATTATGACCAGTTTGGGGATAAACACAGCTACGATGAAATTACTGGTGATGCTTATTTGACCACACACGATCCTAACGGTGATGTGCTTTATGGTGTTGAAGTAATTGTTTCACCCGAGTATCGAGGTCTACGCCTTGGTCGTCGTCTCTACGAAGCGCGTAAAGAGCTCTGTCGTAATTTGAATCTAAAATCCATTATGGCAGGCGGTCGAATCCCGAACTATAAAAACCATGCGCATGAGCTGTCGCCTTATGAATACATTGAGCAAGTAAAGCTCAAAGACATCTACGACCCCATTTTAACTTTTCAACTTTCAAATGGATTTGAAGTCAAGCAAGTCATGTCGGCTTACCTTCCAGAGGATGAGGCCTCTCAGGGTTATGCGACGCTACTTCAGTGGCACAATATTTATTATGAACCGGGCACGCCTTCCCTCATCGCCAGCAGGAAGACCAGCGCGCGAATCGGATGTATTCAATGGCAAATGCGTTACTTCAATAATGTAGAAGAACTTTTACAACAAGTAGAGTACTTCGTCGATGCCTTGTCTGACTATTCTTGCGACGTTGCCCTGTTCCCTGAGTTTTTCAACGCGCCATTAATGGGCCTAAGCCCGTCAGATTCATCAATTGATGCAATTTGGCATTTAGCGACCTATACCGATGAGATTTTAACTGCCGTGTCTCATTTGGCCGTATCGTACAATATTACGATTATCGCAGGTTCGATGCCTGTGGTAGAAGAGGAAGAGCTCTATAACGTCAGCTACATTTGCAAACGCGACGGCACGATTGAAAGCCAGTATAAACTTCATCCAACACCTCACGAAAAAGAAGATTGGATAATGAAAGGCGGAAACAGCCTTAAGACATTTGATACCGACTTCGGCAAAATCGGCGTTTTGATCTGCTATGACGTGGAGTTTCCAGAGCTTGCGCGTATTCTTGCCGATCAGGAAATGCAAATTTTGTTTGTCCCCTTCTGGACAGATACCAAAAACGGTTATTTGCGCGTGCGACGCTGTGCGCAGGCCCGCGCTATTGAAAACGAATGCTACGTGGCAATTGCAGGTAGCGTAGGTAACTTACCCAAAGTGGACAATGTAGATATTCAATATGGGCAAACCGCGGTTTTCTCGCCAAGTGATTTCGCGTTCCCACATGACGCAATTGTCTCTGAGACCACGCCAAACACAGAAATGACGCTCATTGTTGATTTGGATTTGGATAAACTCACTAAGCTTCAAAATGAAGGTTCTGTGCGGAATTACCTTGATAGAAGACGAGATTTGTATCGCGTTGAATGGATCGGCGATAAGCAGTAGCGCTACGCTTTAAGGGAATTCTCGGATTTTATGGCTTATGTATAATTGACATTGAGCATAAGCCGTAGAATTTCCTTTAATTTAGCGATAACATGCCTGAGCGCGCAAATATAAATGTGCTGTCTTCTTATTGAGTTAAAGCATCTAAATGCGATGAAGTTAGCACTACATAACGAGATTATAAATTTACTATGGCAAATAATTCGAAAAACGATGAGTTTCCAACCATTAGATTGGATGAAGAAGACCGTCGTGATTACCAAACAAAACGTCAGGCGGCGCCAACAAAAGCAACGCCTCCACCTTCATCTGCCCCATCAGCAAACCGCCAACCCTCTGGTGGTGGAAACGGTAGTGGAATCTGGGTTGTACTCGTTGCCGTCGTCGCCTTGGCTGCCTGTGGTGGTTGCTATTACCTGTACACCATGCTTGAGCAACAGAAAGCAGTTGCTGAGCAAGCGGAGCAGCGCATTTTGCAGTTAGAAAACAAATTATCTGCTACAGGTGAAGAAATTGGTGAATCTACTGTTGCCCTGCAAGTTAAAGTTACTGAGCTAACCAACAAGACAAACGAGCTTTGGGAACAAATGGATAAGTTGTGGGCGTCAGCTTGGCGTCGTAATCAACAAGAGATTGCTGATCTTGGCGACCGCGTAGGTAACGTTCAAAACGCCTTGAATAAGAACATCAACTCAGTTTCAGAAAATGTAAAATCGCAAGCGGCGGCCATTGGCTCGGTTAAGAATCAACTTGCTTCGTTAGCTGATGAACTGCTCGCTGTTAATGTTCAACTTGAGCAAGCAGCAAGCGATAAACAAAGCGCTCAGCAAAGCGTACGCAATTTAACCGACAAACTGTCTGTGTTAGAGCAACGCAATACGACCTTATCTGGCCGCATTACCAGTTTGGAAAACGAAATTCGCGATATAGCCACCAAAGTAGTATCTAGCGGTGGTTCAACGGGTGGAAGTGGCTCGGCTCCTTCAGCTGCAGGTAACCAGTAAACCTGATTAAATCTGTTGTAATAGTATACAGCCGAGAATAAAAACCACGGTTTAACGCATAAAAAAGAAAGGGGCGAATCGCCCCTTTCTTTTTGCCGTGATAATATTCCCTCTTTTGAAATCAATAGGACCTAATGCACAATGAGTGAGCAAGCGCCCAAACGTTTAAATAAATATATTAGCGACACTGGCCTGTGTTCTCGCCGTGAAGCGGATAAACTCATTGAGCAAAATCGCGTTACCGTTAATAACCAACCACCTGAACTGGGTACGAAAGTGGGGCCTGGTGACACTGTAAAGGTAGACGGTAAAGTTGTGGGCGCAGTTGCCTCAGACAAGTCAGATCGCGTATATATTGTCTATAACAAACCCATTGGTATCACCTGCACGACTGAGCGTCATGTCAAAGGCAACATTATTGACGCTATCGGTCACAAAGAACGTATTTTCCCCGTAGGAAGGTTAGATAAACCATCGGAAGGCTTAATCATTTTAACCAGCGATGGGGACATCGTGAACAAGATCCTGCGCGCTGAAAATGCTCATGACAAAGAATACGAAGTTACGGTTAACCAACCAATCAGTGAGCGCTTCGTCAACCGTATGTCTCGCGGAGTACCAATTTTAGGGACGGTAACGAAGCCTTGTGTGGTTAAACCCACGGGCAAAAATACATTTACCATTATTCTAACTCAGGGTCTTAATCGACAAATCCGCAGAATGTGTGAGTTTTTAGGGTACGAGGTCACCAAACTAAAACGAACCCGAATCATGCACCTTGAACTCGGTTCACTAAAACCTGGCCAGTGGCGTAACCTTACAAGCCGTGAACTAGCTATTATGCAAAATGCAGTTCGCTCTTCTACAAAAACAGCGAGCAAAGTTGAGTTGCGTAAATAAATGAAACTACTACATTTAGTAGTAGTTTATTGATAAGACAATTTAAGACTTTGAAAAACTGACATTATCATTTTTTTTCGGTAAAGGACTTTCCCCCTAGTGCTGAAATATTGGCTAACTACGATGTATTTTTCGTGGTGGCTTCTGTTGTTATTGCGATATCTGCCTCCCTTATCTCTTTCGTTCTTTCTGCAAAGATGTCGCAAACAGAATTACAAAATGAGCGAGCATTTTGGTCGCTGGCATCAGCGTGCTTTCTCGGTTTTGGCATTTGGGCGATGCATTTTGTTGGAATGCTTGCCTATCAGCTTCCTCTTGAGGTTTCGTACGACCCTTTCATAACCCTACTCTCAGTGTTACCCGCGATTCTTGCGAGTATTGTTGTGATGAGTAAACTGCCACATAAAGCTAACTCGCTTTTGCTTCGCAGTTTGTATATGGGGCTTGGCATTGGCAGCATGCACTACATCGGCATGATGGCAATGCAGATGAATGCCATCATGGCGTACGATGGCTGGTACTTCTCTTTGTCTATTGTGGTTGCCGTCGGTCTAGCAGGTATTGCTTTAAAAACCCATGAATATGTCACCACGTCGCAACTGCGAATACTTAAACAAATTGTTCCCGCCATTATAATGGGCAGTGCTATATCCGGTATGCATTACACCGGTATGCTGTCTATGCACGTATATTCACTGCCCTCCACGCAAATACTACAAGAGCCAGAAACCAAAAACCTCGCTTATTTGGTCATGCTAATGGTGATGCTTTTCGCGTTTACTATTCTTATTTTTATTGAGCTACGAGCACGTACGTTACTGCTGGAACGCTATAACGCGGTGTTAAATACAGTACAAGAAGGCGTTTTGACCTTCGACAGTGCCGGCATGGTTGAATTCGCCAACCCTGTCGCGTTAGGCATGTTTGGTCTCGACAGTTTTTCTCCTCAGACCATTCACATACGCGAGCTTGTGTGCCCTTCTGAGCATGCTCATGAGCCACTCCTGATAGGTTTAAAAAAAGCGGCAAAGAATAGCGCAGCGCACAACGTGCCTTTAACTCTGGACGGTATTCGGAAAAGCGGAAAGGTTTTTCCTTTGACACTTCGCATTAATTTGCTGCCGGGAAACCATATTTCATATGTGTGTACAGTTAAAGATTTGTCTGACGTAAAGAACCAAGAAGTTTTTGCACAAACGGTGTTTGACGCACTCCCCAATATGTTGATTGTGAAGCGTGCCGACAGCCTTTCGATTACCCATGTAAATGATGCGGGAAGTAAAATATTGGGCACCGACAAAGCGTCACTCGTGGGGCTATCTGACTTTGATATATTCGACGAGGCGGAGGCCAGGAAATTTATATCTGACGACAAGCAATTACTTTCAAGTTCTGAAAAGCAAATCGTTAACGAATTCAAACTCAATATAGGTGGTGTTACGCGCTTTTTTGAGACGAAAAAGATCGTCATTGATGACAACTACGGCACCCCTCAATACATATTGGCACTATCCGAAGACGTAACAAAATGGCGGGAAGCTCAACAGACGCTTAAAACGTTGAACCGCCGCATGTCTATGGCCGCTGACGCAGCACACATAGGTGTATGGGAGTGGGACATTGCTACTAACGAGCTCATTTGGGATGAGTGGATGCATAAAATCTACAATGTCTCCAAAGCTGGTTTTAGTGGTCAATTTAGTGACTGGGAATACACAGTTCACGATGACGATATTGCCAATGTGAAGCAAAAGATAGAGCAATCAATAAAAGATAGCTCAGGATTTCACGCAATTTTTAGAGTGAAAGCCGCTGGCGACAAATATCGTCATGTTAGCGGTTATGGTCGCATTGAAGGCAACAAGATGTTTGGTATTAATGTTGATATCACCGAGCAAGTGGAAGCAGAACAGAAAATTAGAAAACTGGCAAATAGCGATACGCTAACAGGTTTAGCGAATAGGCTTGCCCTATCTACCTATATGCGAAATGAGCTTCCTCGATTAGAGAGAAACAATAAGGTGTGTACGCTACTTTATCTGGATCTCAATCGATTTAAGCCCATTAATGACGAATACGGCCATACAATCGGTGACGAAGTTCTTGTTGAGCTTGCACAAAGGCTTCAATCCATGTGTCGCGTGTACGATATTGCATCACGGGTTGGTGGTGATGAGTTTATCGTAGTAATCACCGAGCTAAGCACTGAATACAATGTAGAGACACTTAAAGCCCGACTTGCTAAAAAGCTTACACAGCCTATTACTACCACACAAGGCGCGTTCAGCGTTGGCGTCAGCATAGGTCACGCGAGCTATCCAGAAGAAGGCAAGACGCTAGAAGAGTTAATTTACATTGCAGATGAGCGGATGTTTGAAGATAAAAAGCAAAACATACCGTCGAACTAACGCGTCGCACAAACACAAGGTTAATTGGCTGGCTTCATACATGTACTAGGGCGTATTGCACTTTGCTGTACATTTTTGCAAAAAAAAAGCGCCCATTGGGCGCTTTTCTTGAAACCTAGTCTTATCGACGTAGACCTAGACGCTTGATAAGGTCAAGGTAACGCTCTGCGTTCTTGCCTTTAAGGTAGTCTAGAAGCTTACGACGTTGGCTAACCATACGTAGAAGACCACGACGTGAGTGGTGATCTTTCTTGTGATCAGCAAAGTGACCTTGAAGCTTGTTGATGTTGTGAGTAAGCAAAGCAACTTGAACTTCTGGTGAACCAGTGTCGCCTTCTTTAACGCCGTACTCAGCAATGATTTTTGCGGTTTCTGCTTTAGTTAGTGACATATCATTCTCCTAATATTAATGCTTCGCCGATCACTAATTCAGCAAAGCGGAATGAGCGCCGTATTATAATGACGTTTACAGACTTAGCAAGGACGGAACGACGTAATTTCATTAATTAACCCGTTTAAGGTTCGATTCCACCTTATTAATACGTTTAGCTAACTCACTTTTGTATTCGACACCGTTTAGAAAATCCCTTGCCTGCTGGTCACTTTTGTATCCGTATGCAGAATATACCGAGTGAGCTATGCTTATCTTAGCGTCGTGATCTACGACTAAATCTAAATTCTGCTCTACAAATTGCGGTGATCTGTAAACTGCTCCTTGTAATAAGGTAATCACTACTTGCTTAGTATCAATATTCGTTTGACGTTGTGCCCAACTTAGCGCAGTGTCGGGCTCAAAGTAAGCGATAGTTCTGGCAGCGTGTTCAACATCAGATTGATAGTTTTCACTACTGCTATGTCTTACAAACCAGGAAGCAGCTTCACTAGGTGATTGGTTTACATAACTATCAAAGACAGCGCGCTTTATCTCTTTTTTTCGTTCGTTGTCATCTAGCGTGTCGAACCAAGCTTTAGTGCTTTCAACGTCTTTGCGTACCCAAACACTTATTAAATTAGTTTCTAACCGTTTATCATCCGAACGTTTTATTAACGATAACGTGTCTCGAAACTGCTCTGATGTTTCTAAGACACTAAAAATGCCGCTATAGGCCGCACTTTTTAAATTCTCTGATTCAAGCAGAGCGATAGACTGAAAGGCGCTATCAATATCCTCACTTGCCATTTCTCTAAAAATAAGTAAAGGGTAAATGTTGTTTTCGAGCATGCCTGAGGTAAGTGAGGAATTATTAATATACCAATCAAGGGCGTCAGAAGGCGATTGATTAGCCCAGTTAGCTATAACTGATATGCGAAACTGCTGCTTCGATTCCAAGTTAATGTTCATGTTATCAACAAGGTCCCAGGCTTTTTCGGGGTTCAGCTCTACTAAGCGAGAGACCATTGTTGACAAAATCATGGCAGCATCTGGGTCGCTAATAGACGTATCGATGCTTGATAACATATCGATAATCGCCTGCTCGCCCATCGTGCTTATAGAGATAATTAAGGCGCCTATTTGTTTTAAGCTAAGCTTGGGCTTGTCGGAAAACCAGGCTTCTAGGCTAATATTATCAGATTTACTCGCAGAGTCTTTGGGTGACTGAGCACGCTTGGTCTCCCCTTGCTGAGGGAGTAAGGCTGTTTGTGAGACGTGTTGCTCTTTACCGTCGCCTACATTGGTTATGTGAACAGAATCTTCTGAGGGGACTGTAGGGCGTTTATCATTGACATAGTAACCCGCAGCAAATACTAGGCATAGCGAACAAAGCCATAAGCCAATCCATTTGATCATTAATAATCCCTTAATTAAAACACCACGCCAGCTTAAGACGTTTCGCAGAAAGTAGAAATCTGTATGAGTGATAAAGAACCTACCACTAAATAGTGCACCTTTTATACTACTTTATTTGCCATTAAGAAAGCCTTGCGTTAACCGCAAGGCTTTAAACGAGTATAATCTGCTAGATATAGGTCATTGCAAAGTACTAACTATAAACAACTCGACGTTTTGGGTTAACAAACACTTCCTGTTTAGGGATACCTTGGTCTTTCGGGTCAAGAACCCCTTCCCCTACGCCTAAGAAAATACCACTGGTATCGACGCCATGGTAAACGCGGTAAGACACGCCTTCACTCAGCACTTCGCTACAAATCCCTTTTACAGATTGGCCGTTATCAAAACGGTTTCTTTCAGCGTCGTTAATGGTCACAAATGGCAAACGACTTACAGCGGTATCCATAGGAATCAATAAGTCATCCAGCGCTTTAAAGTCACCTTCTTCCAGTGATTCCTGAATTTCAATTAACTTATCCAGCGAGACCATTTTATCCGTAGGATAGTCTGCTACTTCCGTACGGTGTAAGCGAGTCACGTAGGCGCCACAGCCAAGGTTCTGACCTAAATCATCTACGATAGAGCGAATATAAGTGCCCTTGCTGCATTTAATGCGCATTTCTACAAACGGCAGTTCAATACGCAGGACATCTAATTCATACACTTCAATATCACGAGGTTCACGCTCAATCTCTATACCTTGACGTGCATAGTGATAAAGTGGCTTACCTTGATGTTTAAGCGCTGAAAACATGGACGGGATTTGTTTACTCTTACCTAGAAACGCCAAGCACGCATCACGTACTTGTTCTTCGCTTACATCAACAGGCTTTTCTTCAACCACTTCGCCATCGGCGTCAGACGTGGTGGTGCGAACACCTAGTTGAGCAGTTACCTCGTAGGTCTTTTCTGCATCCAGAAGAAACTGAGAAAACTTTGTAGCTTCCCCCAAGCACAGCGGCAACATGCCACTGGCAAGTGGATCAAGTGCGCCTGTATGCCCAGCCTTCGCAGCTTTGTACAGCCAGCGCACTTTTTGAAGCAGTTGGTTAGATGACCCACCAAGCGGTTTATCAAGCAATACTATGCCGTTAATCTCACGGCCTTTACGACGTCTTGCCATTTACTCCTGCTCTTGTGGATCGTCTTTATCGCGCTTTGACTCATCTTTTGCGATGGTCTGAGACACAAGATTAGAGATACGCATACCTTCAACAATCGACTTATCCTCAAAGAAGTGAAGATCAGGCACTGAGCGCATGCGAATACGTTTAGCTAGAATACTGCGGATAAACTTTTTGTATTCTGCCAGTTGTTTAATTTGCGCTTTACCTTCTTCTTCGGTGCTGTTGTAGATAGTCACAAAGATTTTTGCATGCGCTAGGTCGCGCGACACATCTACGTCAGAAACCGTGATCAAAGGCATGTCGCCAACGCGGTGCTTGTATTCATTTTGCAGAATGCTCGCCACTTCTTTATGGACTTGCTGAGCGACTCTGTCGGTACGTGAAAATTCACGGGCCATTATACTCTCCTTTCCTTATTTAACGCAGGGCATGCGTGAAATCTGCTTACTGTATACAGACAAAAACGGGAGCACTCGGCCCCCGTTTTTCACATGCCGAATTAACTAAGGCAATTAAATTTCGCGCTTAACCTCAACGATTTCGAAGACCTCGATTTGGTCTCCTACTTTCACGTCGTTGTAGTTCTTAACGCCGATACCACATTCCATACCGTTACGTACTTCTTGTACGTCATCTTTAAAGCGACGCAGTGATTCTAGTTCACCTTCGTAAATTACTACGTTGTCGCGAAGTACACGGATCGGGTTGCTACGCTTAACGTTACCTTCAGTAACCATACAGCCCGCAATTGCGCCCAGTTTCGGTGACTTAAATACGTCACGTACTTCTGCAAGACCAATGATTTCCTGCTTGAATTCTGGTGCAAGCATACCACTCATGGCCGCTTTCACTTCGTCAATTAGGTTATAGATAACGCTGTAGTAACGTAAATCAATTTCTTCAGCTTCTAGTACGCGACGCGCTGTTGCATCGGCACGAACGTTAAAGCCTAGTACGATAGCGCCTGATGCAGCCGCAAGGGTTGCGTCGGTTTCAGTGATACCACCTACACCACTACCTACAATGTTCACTTTCACTTCAGACGTAGAAAGCTTCACAAGTGACTCAGAAATTGCTTCTACAGAGCCCTGTACGTCAGCTTTAAGTACGATGTTAAGTTCGCTAACGTCACCTGATTCCATGTTCGCAAACATGTTTTCAAGTTTCGCTTTTTGCTGACGAGCAAGTTTAAGTTCACGTTTCTTCTGATGACGCTTAGCTGCAACTTCACGCGCTTTACGCTCGTCTTTAACAACGGCTGCGTCTTCACCCGCTACTGGCACACCTGAAAGACCAAGTACTTCCACAGGCGTAGAAGGGCCCGCAAGTTTAATTTCATTACCGTTCTCGTCACGCATTGCACGAACACGGCCGTACTCTTCACCACAAAGTAGAATGTCACCAGCGCGTAAATGGCCTTCTTGAACCAATACAGATGCTACTGGACCACGACCTTTATCAAGGCGAGATTCAATAACAATACCGCGACCTGGGCCCTCAGCTACTGCTTTAAGGTCAAGGAGCTCAGCTTGTAGAACGATAGCTTCAAGCAGTTCGTCTACGCCCATACCTGTTTTCGCAGAAACGTTACAGAACTGGTGCTCACCGCCCCACTCCTCTGAGATAACTTCTAGTTGAGATAGCTCAGTTTTAACGCGATCAGGGTCAGCTGTTTCTTTATCCATTTTGTTCACTGCAACGATAAGAGGTACACCAGCAGCGCGAGCGTGCTGTACCGCTTCTTTCGTTTGAGGCATTACGCCGTCATCTGCAGCAACAACAAGAATAACGATATCCGTCGCCGTAGCACCACGAGCACGCATTGCGGTAAATGCGGCGTGTCCAGGTGTATCTAGGAACGTGATTTCGCCATTTTCTGTTTCTACTTTATATGCACCAATGTGCTGGGTAATACCACCGGCTTCACCGTCTGCAACTTTCGCGCGACGAATGTAGTCAAGCAATGACGTTTTACCGTGGTCAACGTGACCCATGATGGTTACAACAGGTGCACGTGTGGTTTTTTCACCGCCAGTGCCATCTGCCAACAACTCATCTTCAAGTGCGTTGTCGTTTACAAGCTCGTACTTATGACCCATTTCTTCAATTACTAGTACCGCTGTATCTTGGTCTAGTACTTGGTTAATGGTTGCCATTTCGCCCATCTTCATCATCGTTTTGATAACTTCGTTAGACTTAATTGCAAGTTTACTTGCAAGTTCGCCAACGGTGATGGTTGCGCCAAGCTTAACTACACGCTCTACAGGTGCAGCTGGCTTGTTAAAGCCTTGCTTAAGATGCTCACCCGCATTTTTCTTCGACTTACGACGACGGCGTGATGAACGCTCAACCTGCATGTCTTCTTCGTCTTCAGCTTCTTGAGCATAACGGTTAGAGTGCAAGTGAACTTCTTCAGCTTCTTCTTTCTTACGACGCTCTTCTTCTTCCTTCCAGCGACGCTCGTTCTCTTCAGCAAGTTTGCGCGCTTCATCAGCCGCTTTCTTCGCGTCTTCTTCAAGCTTCTTCTGCGCTTCTTCTTCTTGCGCTTTGCGCAGACGCTCTTCTTCCTGACGAGCCGCTTCAGCTTCCGCTTTTTCAGCTTCAGTTAGCTCAGGTTCGTCGGCCTTACGTGCTTCAGCTTCTTTTTTCGCTTGTTCTGCACGACGAGCACGCTCTTCTTCAGCAGCTTTCTTCGCTTCTTCAGCTTTACGTGCTTTCTCTTCAGCTGCTTTTTTCGCTTCAGCTGCTGCTTTTTCTTCCGCTTCGCGCTTCAGACGTGCTTCTTCTTCAAGACGCTTCGCCTCTTCTTCCGCTTGACGCTGCTGTTCTTCAACATCGCTACGCTTAACGTAAGTGCGCTTTTTACGTACTTCTACTTTCACTTCTTTAGACTTACCAACACTTAGCGTGCTGGTTGTCTTACGCTTAAGTGTCATACGTGTCGGTTCAGCTGCGCTGCCGTGTTGCTTACTTAAATGATCCAATAGTTTTTGTTTCTCGTCTTCGTTTACCTGATCGCCGGCATTCTTAGTGATACCCGCGTCTTTAAACTGGCCAACCAATCGGTCAACGGTCGTACCAATGTCGCTGGCGAGCTTTTCAATAGATACATCTGCCATTACGTAATTTTCCCCCTGTTGACCTTACTCTTCTTCACTGAACCATACGATGTTACGAGCCGCCATGATTAACGCTCCGGCTTTCTCTTCGTCTAGTTCATCGATATCACTGATATCATCGGTACCTTGTTCTGCTAATTCTTCCAGGTCGGTAACACCGCGGCTGGCCAACACATAGGCCACGTGTTTACTCATACCTTCAAGATTTAATAAGGCTTCTGTAGGCTCTGCACCTTCAAGCGATTCTTCGTTCGCAAGTGCACGCGTGGTTAGGAAAGCGCGCGCTCTGTTGCGCAGCTCTTCAACCATTTCTTCATCTAACCCTTCAACCGCTAGAAGCTCACTTGCTGGCACGTATGCCACTTCTTCTAACGTTGTAAAGCCTTCATCTACCAAGACAGACGCGAATTCTTCGTCAATGTCCAAACCAGCAGTAAATAGATCAAGTACCTTCGCGTTTTCTTCTTCGTGCTTCTTGTTGAGATCTTCAACCGTCATCACGTTAAGTTCCCAGCCTGTAAGCTGGCTAGCTAGGCGAACGTTTTGACCACTACGGCCAATTGCCTGTGCTAGGTTGTCTGCTTCAACCGCTACATCCATGCTGTTGCTGTCTTCATCAACAACGATTGACGCCACTTCGGCGGGAGCCATAGCATTGATAACGAATTGCGCTGGGTTTTCGTCCCACAACACGATATCAACACGTTCACCGCCAAGCTCACCTGATACGGCTTGTACACGTGAACCACGCATACCAACACACGCACCAACTGGGTCTAAGCGCTTGTCGTTAGTTTTAACCGCAATCTTTGCACGAGAACCTGGGTCACGCGCTGCAGATTTAATTTCTAGTGTCTCTTCCGCAATTTCTGGTACTTCCAGACGGAAAAGCTCAACTAGCATGTCTGGGTGCGTACGGCTAATAAATAGCTGTGCGCCACGTGCTTCTGGACGAATAACGTAAAGAAGACCACGTACACGGTCGCCCGGACGGAAAGTTTCACGAGGAAGCATGTCATCGCGGTAGATAACACCTTCAGCGTTGTTACCTAAGTCGATGATGATGTTGTCGCGGTTTACTTTCTTAACCGTACCCGTAACCAACTCACCTACTTTGTCTTCGTACTCAGCAATCATCTGCTGACGCTCAGCTTCACGTACTTTTTGTACAATCACTTGCTTTGCGGTCTGCGTAGTTATGCGGTCGAATTTAATAGATTCAATCTGTTCTTCCACATAATCGCCGAGTTGTATCTCTGGTTCGTCGATTTGTGCAGCAGAAATCGTAATTTCAGCAAATGGGTTTTCCTGTTCTTGATCATCAGGGATAACCAACCAGCGACGGAATGTATCAAAGTCACCAGACGTTCTGTCGATGCTTACACGAACTTCAATTTCGCCTTCGTTTTTCTTTTTTGTTGCACTAGCGATCGCAAACTCTAGCGCTTCAAAAATTTTCTCTCTAGGCACTTGTTTTTCATTTGAAACGGCTTCCGCCACTAACAAAATTTCTTTATTCATTTTCGCCTCTCTTTTGCTTTCGTCGATGAAAGCAGAGCTGTTCCGTTAATCGAACGTGGGAACAACGTTACCTTTTTCGATATTCGCCACAGCTAACTGGAACTGCTGGCCATCCACTTCAATACTTACGATGCCATTTTCGCACGCGAGTACTTTGCCTTTAAAATTACGTCTGTCATCCATTGGCATAGACAAACGAATTTGAACCACTTCCCCCACAGACTCGATATAGTGCTTCTCTTTGAAAAGCGGTCTGTCCATACCCGGTGATGACACTTCCAAGTTGTATTCAGTGCTAATTGGATCTTCAACGTCCAAAATTGCGCTAACCTGATGACTTACATCTGCACAATCATCAACGGTAATACCGTTTTCATGATCAATAAAAACGCGAAGAATAGAATGCTTCCCCGCTCGTACAAACTCGATCCCAACCAACTCAAAACCCAGTGCTTCAACACCTGGCTCTAGCATTTCGGTTAGTTTCTCTTCAAGTTTTGCCAATGCAAACCTCCAAAAACGAAAAAAGGGCCTAAAGCCCACCTGTCATCACCCGGCTCAGCGAGGCTGACTCCAGGTTTTAATACAACAAAAAGCCCCGGACTAGCGGGGCTTTTTTTAAAATTCTGAACCCATACCTGCCAACAAGGGCAGTTGCAAACCTATGGGTAAAACCACCGTTAGGTGATAGCTTGCTAATGATAAGTGCGTTACTTTCCTGTTCTGAGGGAGCCCGCTCTCATCACCTTATGAGCACATTATACGTATAGCCGTCGCATTAAGCAACAGCCAATAGGCGCAGACACTGGAGGGTGTCGATTTTTTCTGTGCAAAATTCGGCCTGCATGAAAGTATTTTAATTGCGGTTTAGTCCTGTAGACTTAGTCTTCGTCTCTAAATGTCGCTTTAATATCAAGAATTTTAGGCATAATTTCTATCATCAAATCGACAAGTCTGGGTTCGAAATGCTTTCCTTTTTGGCTTTGGAGAAAATCGACCGTTTTTTCAATACTCCAGGCGTCTTTATAAGGACGTTTGCTGGTTAAGGCATCAAACACGTCTGCAATGGCGCAAATACGCCCCTCAATGGGAATATCTTCACCCGCAAGCCCTTTAGGATAGCCTGACCCGTCCCATTTTTCATGGTGGGTTAGCGAAACAGACTTTGCAACTTTCAACAACAAAGAATCGCCGCAATCGCCAATGATTTCCGCACCAATCTCAGGGTGGTTTTTCATGGTGGCAAACTCTTCGTCTGTCAGCTTCCCTGGTTTCAACATTATATTATCAGCGATACCAATTTTGCCGATGTCGTGCATCGGTGCAGCATGAAGCAGAATTTCAGCCTGTTTATCTGTTAGCCCATAGGCAAGCGCAAGCTCTTTCGAATAATGGCTCATGCGCATGACATGCATGCCCGTCTCATTGTCTTTATATTCCGCTGCTCTACCTAAACGCTGTACAACTTGTAAACGGCTATCAAGTAGCTCGTCAGCTTGCACCAAACTGAGGTGGGTTTTAACCCGCGCTTTTACGATGGCCGGAGATATAGGCTTAGTAATGTAGTCCACAGCACCTGCTTCGAAGCCTTCCGTTTCTTCGTGCTCATCGTTTAAGGCGGTGACAAATATAACGGGGATGTGCCTTGTATCTGCTTGCTGTTTAAGCTGGCGGCATACTTCAAAACCCGTCAGTCCCGGCATCATAACGTCAAGCAATATCAAATTTGGCTGTCTAGTCTCAGTGAGCTTTAACGCTTCTTCGCCATTTCTCGCAAAAATAAGCTGATAATCATTAGCGAGAAGTTGCTTTAAAACCCTTAGGTTTACTGGCTCATCGTCAACGAGTAATAAAGTAGGTTTTGTGATTTCAATGTTTAACATGCCGCGTCTCTTGGCTACTTTAATTCTTGTATCAATGTAGAGATGCGCTCATGCGCCAACTCGAACTCAAAATCATCGATATCTAAGAGAATTTGAGTTATCTGTTCTTTGTGACTAGCACACCCAACCTCGCGTAAAAATGACAATTCATCTTCATCTACCATGTTTTGCTCTACACTATCGAGCATAGCCTCCAAATGACTCAGCAGCAATGCATTATCGATACTTTCATTAATGGCATTTTCGGCATACAGTGGCGATTCGCTAAGCATCAACTCGATTTTATCTAAGGCATCACGAAGACGGTTAACGTCTTCAATATTCACCTCTGATTTCAAAGCCTGAGCTTCAATTTCCCTGGTCGTATGATAGAAGGTGGTTAAGCAAAGATTACCCGATGTACCTTTCAAACCGTGTGAAAGTGTAGCAACCGTTTTATAGTCTTCACGAATTGCCGCCCCCATTAAGTCGTCGACTTTATCCCTGCAGGTAGTAGAGAATTTATCCACCTCTTGTAGGACGGCCTCTTCACTCCCCCATAAATCGACGGCCTTCTTCAAATCCAACACGTTTTTATCAACTTTAAGCGTAGATGCTGGAGCATTTACTTCTAATGTGTCTGGTACCGAGTCGACCTGAAGCGTATCTATGTTAAGCACGCGAGCAATCTCGTCCATCAATTGAGGGAAATCGACGGGCTTGTTGGCGAACCCTTCCATTCCCGCCTGCTGCGCGGCATGTTTGTCCTGTACTAACACGCTAGCGGTCAGCGCAATAATGGGCGTAGGTGGTAAGCTATTTTCTTTTTCAAACTCTCGACGCTGTTTGGCTGCCTCTAAGCCATCTAACTTAGGCATCTGTAAATCCATCAGTACCACGTCATACGACTTAGCGCGCATTTTATCCAATGCAACCTGTCCATCTGTTGCCGTTTCTACACTGTGGCCAGCGCGTTTTAGCAGCAACGAAAGTAACTCAAGGTTTTGCTGCACATCGTCAACAACCAGTACGGTTAACGAGGTTTCAATACGTGCTGCTTTAGAGGAGAGCTCACAAGATACGTAATCATCAATTTCTACAACTTCTAGAGGAAGTCTGAAAGTAAAGGTCGTTCCTTTACCTTTTTCACTAGTTGCACAAATATTACCGCCCATCAGTTCAACTAACTGCTTGGAAATAGTTGTTCCCAGCCCCGTGCCGCCGTACTTTCGACTCATCGATGCATCTGCTTGAGAGAACGGGTCGAATACTCTTCCTACTTGCTCTTGCGTCATACCAATGCCGGTATCTGTCACGTCAAAATACACAAACTTTTCATCACTTTTGACATTGATAGTCACTTCACCATCGTGAGTGAATTTAACGGCGTTGCCTATCAGATTATTAAGTACCTGTCGCATTCGCTCCGGTACACCTCTGTATCCGTTAGCTACCGAATCATCGACATTAAGTACAAGTCCAACTTTTTTGCGTTTGGCTTCTAACCAAAATGTTGAAATAACCAAATCCAACTCTTCGCGAATAAGGAAATCGCGATAATCTAAATCAAGCTTACCTTTATCTAACTTCGCGCTATCAAGTATGTCATTAAGAAGATGCAACAATGAACGTGCGGAACGGTTTATCGTGGTTAAGTGAGATTTTTGCTCTTCGCGTAGTGCTTCTCCTAACATAAGGTCGCTAAAGCCTATGATTGCATTCATAGGCGTACGGATTTCATGACTCATATTAGCAAGAAATGCGGTGCGCGCAGCGGCAGCTTGCTCTGCTTTTTCCTTAGCCGCTTTTAACTCATTTTCCATCACTTTTCGATGTGTTATGTCAGATATGAAGCCGTCAACATAAAGCACCATGCCATCATCGTCCTTAACCTGCACTCCATGCTCGATAACCCACTTCACCTCTCCAGATTTTGCGACGATTCTATATTCATATGAAAAGGCATCTACATCAGGACTAATAGATGATAGGCGCTCTACGTCATCAGGATGGTAAAGATCTGTGAAAGAGCGCTTAGGATTGGGCAGTATGAAATCTTCAGGCGGGTATCCGGTTACTTCTATTACAGCGTCACTAATAAATACCATGGGCCACCCTGGCATACTTAAACAGCGATAAGCCATACCAGGAATATTTGAAATGAGGCTTCTAAATTTAGCTTCGCTCTCGCGCAATGCATCTTCCATTTCCTTGCGTTTACGTAAATCAGAAGCGAAAGAGACAAAAACGGGTTTACCATCAATTTTTGTGTAGCCAACACCTAGGCGCACTGGTATGCGCTCACCATCTTTGCGAAGTACTTCTACTTCTCTTCCTGTACCGATAATTTGCTCAGTTGGCACTACTCGCTGACTGAAAAAGTCATCACCGTATAAATGACGTCTTTCAGGAGTTACTACCTCAGCTGCGTGCATACCGATTATTTCTTGCTGGGTATAGCCATAGATACGCTCAACAGCGGGGTTAGCGGTTTTGATAATGCCTTTGTCATCTACGGTTAGGATGGCGTCGACGGCTGTATCGGTTATAGCACTTTGAATTCGCTCACTTTCAATGGCGCGTACCATTACATCGCGATATTTAAACAGAAGACTAATGCCCAATACCATGGTAATTAATACCAACGTAACGATAGCAATCGAAATTGCTAGAAAAACAGCAATATCTGAAGACTGACCCGACGTTTCCATTCCTGGTGGCAATACGAATCTTGCTGCCGCCATCCCAGTATAGTGCATGCCAGAAATAGCTAGTCCCATGAC
Source organism: Alteromonas sp. DY56-G5 (assembly GCF_041414725.1). Classification (NCBI taxonomy): domain Bacteria; kingdom Pseudomonadati; phylum Pseudomonadota; class Gammaproteobacteria; order Alteromonadales; family Alteromonadaceae; genus Alteromonas; species Alteromonas sp. DY56-G5. The sequence continues at coordinate 21,244 of NZ_JANHZQ010000017.1, forward strand.
GATACTTGCAAGTAATACATGTTTTCCTAACAGCTTTTTACTTTTCGTAGCAGCTGTAATGCCGAATTTAATCCACAGCGAAAGCATGGCTAAACACACAGCGACCACAATAGAAAGGGCAAACATACCAAGGTCATAACGCAGGAGAGGTGCCATTTCCATAGCGGCCATACCACTATAGTGCATGGTGCCAATACCGGCACCTACCAGTACACCACCAAATATTATTTCAGCGAGGCTAATACGGGACTTAGTTAAAAGGTGAAGCGCCACCCAAGCAGCGGCAATCCCGGGAATGGCAGAGAGTCCAGTAATCAGTGGATCATAGTCAACGGGCAGACATAAATCAAAAGCGGTCATCCCCAAGAAATGCATAGACCAAATACCACCGCCTAATGCAACGCTGCCGGTGCCTAATAAGATATTTCGTCGAAGTTTGTCTTCGGTGATCGCGGCTTGCCCTGCCACATTAAACGCCATAAATGAGGCAAAAATTGCTACCATCAGCGAAAGAATAACCAAAGGAAAGTGATACGCACCTTCTAATAACGTGGCGTGTTCTTCAAAAGTAAAAAAACGGGATATCATAACGCGGCCATACTACCTATTGATCTAATTTCTAATGGTGCGACAGCTATAACTTAGCACACTCAGATATGAAGTGCGGTTATTAATTCGTAGCAATTAATTCAAGATTATCGTGTAAAACAAGAAGTCACAGTGTTTTGTTTGCTGAAAAGAAAAAACCCAGCAAAAGCTGGGTTTTTAAAGTGGTTGCGGGAGCAGGATTTGAACCTACGACCTTCGGGTTATGAGCCCGACGAGCTACCAGACTGCTCCATCCCGCGACTGTACGGTAAAGCTTGCGATTGCAATGCTTTGTAATTCTGGTTTTCAAATTGGTTGCGGGAGCAGGATTTGAACCTACGACCTTCGGGTTATGAGCCCGACGAGCTACCAGACTGCTCCATCCCGCGCTTGTACGGTAAAGCTTGCCTTTGCAATGCTTTTAAATTCTGGTTATTTTCTGTGGTTGCGGGAGCAGGATTTGAACCTACGACCTTCGGGTTATGAGCCCGACGAGCTACCAGACTGCTCCATCCCGCGCCAGAAAATTATTGTTGTGAGCGCTTCATTTAATGCCTCGCTTCAACGTGGTGCGTATTATACATAGGGACTTCCGCAACACAAGTACCAGCATGCGAAATATTTCATTTTTCTGACTGTTAGCGGTTTAATTGACCAACATGAACAAAGTTAATACGAATTAACCGATTTTTAGCTCCTATTTACACGCGTTGGTTCAAGCTATTTAAATTTTTCCATTTTTTCAGCCAACGAAAAATCTAATTCTGTGAGCCCACCAGCGTCGTGCGTAGTCAATGTTACCTCTACTTTATTATAAACATTGAACCACTCCGGATGATGTTTTAGCTTTTCCGCCCAAATCGCAATTTGAGACATCCACCCAAAAGCTCGGATAAAGCTCTTAAACATAAACGTCTTTTTGATAGTGTCTCCACTTTGCTCCCATGGTGTGTCATCGGAAACCAGTTCATTGAGCGCTTTCAATTTTTCGTTAATTTCATTATCAGACAGCTTTGTCGCCATTCTTATCTCCTTCAATCACTGATGATTACGTAAAAGTCTTACCTACTACGAGGTACTTTAATCGATTGGTTTAACATTAGAAGAGACTGGAGACAAAATCACAAAGAGGAGTGGAGGCTAAGGTTTACAAAAAAGCCACCCTTTAACTTCTATAGTCAAAGGGTGGCTATACTTCTACCTTATTAACCGATTAGAACTCGATAGCTAAGCGCGCATAGATTTGACGACCTCGTGGATCGTGAACCTTAGAGTCAAACCCGCTGTTAGTGAATAGCTGTGGAGGCTCTTCGTCGAACATGTTAATTGCGCCTAACGTCAACACATAACTTTGTTCTGTATCATATAAGCCGCCTAAGTCGATGTTGTATTGAGCATCTACCGTCAAGTGACTATCCACTTCGTAAAAGCCACCTGAACAACCACCCACATTTGCAGTACCGTCCGCACAATTTTGATCATCATCATATGATGAGATGTAGCGAAGGAAGATATTGGCTGCATGGATATCGTTTTGCCAAGCCAGCCCCAAGTTCGCGCGCAATTCAGGAGAAGACACACCAATGTTATTGAAGTTACGGCGTCCCGCACCATCAATGTTCCCTGCCTGTGGGTCCATCAAGTCATACTTAGTGATGTAGGTCGCATTCAACGTAGGTGTAAAGTTACCGAAGTCTGTCTCTATTTTATAACTGGTTACAAAATCAAGACCCGATGTTTCCAAAGAACTCGCGTTAACATACGTGTTATTTACTTGAAGAACAGGCCCAGTCAGCGGGTCTCCAGCACGGATGACGCGGTCTGGGTTAGTCGGATCATCATTTAGTACCGCCTGCGCGTTCTCTTGAATGATCAAGTCTTCAAACTCGAAATTCCAATAATCAACTTCAACAGAAAAGTCTCTGAAAGGCTCGTATGAGAAGCCAATATTATAGGCTGTCGACTCTTCAGGTTTTAGCTCTTCATTACCCGATGTTCTAACAGCCACAAATGCCGTAGCACCTTGAACGGGGTCAATAAGCTGTTGCAACGACGTTGCACCACCTTGTGCTAAGAACACTGTTGGCGCTCTAAACGACGTAGATATCGAGCCCCGAAGTGAAAACTCATCAGTCGCACGCCACGAAATCGCTAACTTTGGATCCACCGTACTTCCAATGGTACCGCCGTAATCTTCATAACGAACCGCTAGCTGAACATCTAATTCGTCATTTATTGGTAATGCAAGTTCACCGAACGCTGCCCATACATCCTGGCTACCATCAATATCAGGGTTGCCGATAACGAATGTGAAACTGTCTTGGTTAGCAAGGTCATCGTAATCTTGGCTAAGCTGGTTTTCACGATATTGAACACCCAATGCTAACGCAGCAAAGCCACCGCCCATTTCGAACACATCAAACGATGTAAACGCTTCGAAAACTTCAAGGTCAGCTTTAGAGTCAATCACTTCGGTTCCCGTAAAGGAGCTAACCACGTAATCAGAGTTAGGTGCCGTTGTGTAAGACGTTGCAAATGGATTGAAGAATTCGCAATCCCCTACCCCTGGCGTTCCAGCGATAGGGTCACAATTAGAGCCACCTAGACCGTATAGCGCAAGCTGAAACTCGGTATTTAGTACGTCAGGAACCCTAAATACAAAATCGTTAACCGCACGTGTATAGCTTACTTCCCAGAATCCAGTGTCTGTCACACCTTGTAAACTGGTGCTAAAGCGAAAGGTATCTGATTCGGTATTCGCTGGGTCACCAGGGAAGCCGTTACCTTCAGCGCGGCCGAAGAAAGCGACAGGCTGACCAAATGGATTCTGCGGATGATAATCAGGAACAATTGGAGAAGTTAAAATTGGGAAGCTCGGTGCTCCACCACGTTCAGCACGGTTTCTCGCTAAACTGAATTCAGCCGACCATGTAATATCGTTATCGAACTCGTAGTCTGCACGTACATAAGCATTTGTTCGGCTCTCATCGGCAACATATGAATAGAATTTACCGAAATCAAAGCCACAAAAACCAATTTCTAAACCTGGCACTGTACCACTTGGCGCAAGTAAATTGGGTGCACCACCAAACTCCTCACATCCGTACGGGTCGATAATGGGCAGTGCCCCTGCACCTGGAATATTTAAGAAGAAAGAGCCTGGGTTACCCAGAGCACTTGTATCGTCTTGGGGACGACTTAGTCGTCTATCGCTGAGAAAAAGCGGCGAACGGTTGGTATAGCTTATCGCCGCTAGTACGCTTCCGTTATCACCGGTTGCGCCCCATAAACCTTGTAAAATGTATTCTTTGTTGTCGCCATGCGCACCATCTTGATAGTCAAGGCTTACCATTGCTCCGTCATAATTGCGTTTGGTGATAAAGTTAACGACACCTGCAACGGCATCAGAACCATACAGAGCCGACGCACCATCTTTAACCACTTCCATACGATCAATGGCAATCATTGGCACAAGTGAACTGGTATCGACGAAGTTCAGGCCTTCGTTCGTTGGTTGCGCTGTAACGACCTGACGCTTGTTGTTAAGTAAAACCAGAGTAGACGCTACGCCTAAACCACGAAGGTTAATATTCGACGTACCCGCTGTTGCGTTTTGCGTAAAAGCATCTGGGTTGTTTTCAGCACCCGTGTTAATAGTGAGTGTTTGTGTAATATCCGCAATATTTTTTGCGCCAATCGCGTCGATAGCCACGCTATCTACCACCGCTAGTGGAGAAGGAGATTCGAAGTTTTCGCTACGGCGAACAAAACTACCGGTAACCAAAATGAGTTCTACGTCTTTCTTAGCTTCTTGCTCACTTTCAACGTCTGCTTCTTGGGCTGATGCGATATAAGGAGAGCAAAATAAAGCAGTACCGACCATTGCCGCCACTGCTGTCTTACGCGTTTTAAATTTCATAGTGTGATTCCAAATCTGGGCTTATCACTACCGGCATTACTACCCACACTTTCCGCTAGCGACAGGCTGTTCGATTTCGTGTTGTTATTGTCTGAGGCCATGAACAAATATTGACCTACGCAATTGATACTATGCTTGAATTTCACCTTTGTAAATTTATTGTGAATAATATGTTTACATTAATTTTACACATGGTCTGACCAGATATCCTTTAGGATAAATCGAAGCCTTTCCACCGAATTTAGCCATATCCCAATTGAGAATATGTTTCCCAATATGGGAAATTTATTCATTACACTTGATTGATCGCGCACCTCAAAAATCAGGCATACCCTCTAACTTTCAATACGTTACAAGATTATTTTGAAAGGAATGATTCTTGAAACATCAGGAACACTTTATATGAAGGTGCACGAGGTCTATGGAGTTTCCAAAAATAGATGAGGTTTATAAATTACTCAGCGAAAAGCTAGAGTCTTGGGTAGAGGGCGGCATTACGCTTCTTCCTAACATTGTTGTCGCATTTTTTATTGCAATAGCCTTTGGCATTATCGCCAAAGTGATCGGCAACGTTGCTGGCAAGATTATGCGCAGAACGTTTGAGTCTCGACAAATTGCAAGCCTCCTCACCTCCATAATCAAATCTATCGTTTTAATAGCGGGAATTTTCATTGCGCTAGACTTTGTTGGCCTCAAAGGTACTGTCACCTCTTTACTTGCAGGCGCAGGTATCGTCGGGTTGGCCATTGGTTTTGCGTTTCAGGACATGACGGAAAACTTCATTGCCGGTGTGGCCATGGGAATTCGAAAACCCTTTGAAATTGGTGACGTCATTGAGGCAGAAGGTGTATTTGGTAACGTAAAGGAAATAAACCTTAGAAACACCTTAGTTGAAACCTTTTATGGTCAACTTGAAGTTATACCCAACAAGATTCTTTTCCGAAATATATTGACCAATTATTCATATCTTGGTTATCGAAGAATAGAGGTCCCTGTAGGCATTTCTTATGCTGATGATATAGAAGAAGCCGCTAAAGTTATTACGGATGCTATGAATGAAAAAGATTATGTCATCAAAAAAGAAGAAACCGCGGTATACGCAGAGTCTTTTGGCGATTCAAGTATCAACCTATTACTGTGGTTTTGGATTCGATATCCAGGAGAGCCTGGATTTATGGTCGTACGCCACGACGCGATCAGTACAGTAAAAACGGTATTAGAAGAAAACGATATTCTTATTCCTTTCCCTATCAGAACATTGGATTTCAATGCTAAAGGGGGAGATAAGCTTAATAGCATGCTTAAAAAGCAGGATGAGAGAAGTTCAAGTAAAGGTAATACAAATTCATCAACTGAGCAGTCTGATGTGAAAGCGGGTGATAACCCTGAGCAACCCGCAGAAGAATGAAACTAACGGAGATGCAAATGGAAATGTTAAATTCAAAAACACTTAAACACGCTTTTTTAGTACTTATACTCGCAGCCAGTTTTGGGAGTTTAGGCGGTTGTGCAACAGTTGAAGGGGCCGGTAAAGATATTCAAAGTGCTGGAGAAGCCATTGAAGAAGGTGCCGAAGAAGCGTCTAACTAACTCGTTTCTGTCGACATAGGTCTTGCCGATAAAGTAGGACTGTGTAGGTAAAAGCCTGACGATCGCTAAACTAGGCCCTGTTGACCTTTGCTATATATCAAAGGTCAACAAACGCCAGCATCTCAGGCTTTTTTATTTTGTGGCACCATGTTTTTGCAATACACGGTGCGACATATCAACTAGACAACGACGTAGCACACGCATCGTCATACGCATTTGGCAATATGCCGTACCAGTTTGTACAGCCACTTTTACTGCGTGAAACAACAATCTATCAAGGCTTAAGCACCGCGAGCATGAGAAAGCCACCTATTAGCGCTGGGTTCCCATTCGATTTAAGTAAGCAACTTGCCTCTACTTTATAAAGCTTCCCTTGCGCCTTTTCAGTGATTTCGACAAGTTTGAATCGGTATTTAACGGCATCATTACTTTTTACTGGTTCAAGAAAACGTAACTTATCAATGCCATAATTGATCATAGACGCGATACGTTCGTCTGGCGCGATTACCTCAGCGAATGCTTTAGGCATGAGACTGGCAGTCAAGAAGCCGTGAGCAATTGTTGTTTTAAAGGGACTTTCTTTTTCACAGCGCGCAGCATCTAAATGTATCCACTGGTGATCGCCGGTAGCGTCTGCAAACTGATTGATCATGTCCTGCGTAACCGTCAGCCATTCAGGTTGTTCAAGGGTATCTCCCACTGCTAAGTCTAAAAGTGTTCTCATTTTTCAGTCCAATCTCCATTTATTGACGATAAAACTACTATTATTACCTTGAATGTTTCAATTAACTTTTAATAATAGGTATTTATAAATATTCTTGTTACACTAACGTAAATTATTCGTAGATGCTATGTAGCATTGGATCACAGTTTTCTATTAAACGCACCGTGATACAAACTAGCGCCTCTTCATCTATTGGCTTTTTTCAGGGCACTCGCTCTTAAAGGATTAGTTATGAATCTCAATAGAATCGATTTGAACCTTTTTGCAGTATTCGACGCCATTTACACGGCAGGAAGCTTAACCAAGGCAGCAGATGTCTTATGCATTACTCAACCAGCGGTAAGTAACTCTTTAGCGAGACTAAGGGAAATGCTTAACGACCCGCTGTTCGTTCGTACTGGCCACAGTATGACGCCTACCCCCGTAGCGCAAAATATTATTGTTCCAGCTCGACAAGCTTTAGCCTTACTACGCAGAAGCGTGCAAGAAAGTCATACATTCGACCCTCTCACAGCCGAGAAGTCCTTTAACTTTGCCAGCCGTGATTTGCTTGAAGTAAGCATTATGCCTCGACTTATTTCACGTTTGCAGAATCTGGCGCCAAATATTGGGTTGACCAATTACGAGATTCCTAGAAGCCAAGTTGTTTCGGCGATGGCATCGGGCACGTTGGACTTTTACTCAGATGCATCGACATTTACAGACCCTCATTTGTGTAAAGAAAAAATCGCCCAAGACAGACTTGTTGTGTTAGCGCGTAAAAATCACCCCGCGCTCAAAAACGGGCTTAACTTAGATACCTTTCTACGATTAGGCCATATTAATGTGTCACAGCGTAAATCTGGTGTGGGTCCAATAGATATTGCGTTAGATAAAATGGGCAAAAGACGCAAGGAAGTTATGCGAGGTCAACATTTTTTGACCGTTCCAAGTACGATAGTAAAGACAGACCTAATCGCGTGCCTGCCGTATCACCTTGCTAAACATTACGATCTTGCGTTGTACGAGGTTCCTTTTGATTTACCGCCTGTAGAGTATTTCCTTTATTGGCATGTAAGCGCCGACCATGATCACGCTCATATGTGGATGCGTGAACAAATAATGGAAGTAGCGAGCAACTATAAACCTCACTAACGCCACTTCTCCAAACAGCGCTCGTTATGGGCGCTTTTTTGTCTCCATAAACTTATAAAACCACATACCTAAGTATCGCTTAGAACGTTTTCAAGATTTCATTTTTGTCGTTTAATCCTCCCGAACAAACAAACAATCTATAGAAGTACTTGAGGAATTAACCATGTTGAAAATTGTTAAAACTTCTCTTGTTATCGCAGCGACATTAGGTGTGTCGGGCGTAGCACAGGCTGATGTTAACGAAGCACTAGCGAATATCTGCACTATCGTTCAAGCGGACGATAAAGGCGAACTACGTAAGAAAATGCGTTCAGTCGAATCAGACTACCGTATGAAACTTAAAGACTACTACTCAGCAATTAGCTGTGGCGGTAACAGCCTAATTCGTACAGCACTGCTAAACAATGCTTTAGAAGCTGGCGAGTTACTTGTTAAGAAAATGCCAAAAAGCGATTTAGAAGCACCTGAAGCTGACGGAAAAACACTTCAAGCTTGGGTTGCGGAAAACGGTCTGCAAGATAACCCAATTGCTGCGGTTATCAACGACCGACTATAAAACAGTTTCACACCATGTGAACCAGTTCAACATGGTTGCAGAGAAATCTGCACTTTAGAAAGCGACCTTCGGGTCGCTTTTTTCTTTTGTATCAGCTGATAAAATTCAATGCATAAAAAGGAGAGTATTCCCTACTCCCCTTCGTACTAATGCAGATTACCAATACAATCTAACAAGCTCTGGCAAGCTCGAGTTTATTGTTTGCTACCTTTTCGCTAATCAGCAACACCGGCTCTTGTTGATACAAGCGCTCTACAAAGACCTGGAAACTAGCGGTAAAACGCGCTTCATCAACCAGCTTACCAAATACTTCTTCTAGCATTAAAAAACTAAGGCTGTCTATTTGGTTATTACTAGCCGCGTTGTGTAACTTATCAGCTAACACATCGTTGATTTCAAGTGCCCTCCCGTCTTGAGAGGCATGCCTGTCTGAATAGAAGGCCCAGCAAGCAATAACTAAAGCACTTATATCGGTGTCTCTGTTGGCCGCCAAATTATCTCGCACGGTGGGCAATAAAAACACCGGAAGCTTAGCCGAACTTTCAAGGCAAATTCGCGCTAGCGTATCTTTAATGAAAGGATTGGAGAAACGAGATAGCAGCGTATCTCTGTATTCATACACGTCAATCCCCTCTACTGGGTCGAGTGTTGGCATAACCTCTTGTTCCATAAAGATTGATAGAAGACGCTTTAACTGTTTCGCTTCAACACTTTCATGGATAGTTTCAAGCCCTGCTACAGAACCAACCAAGCCAAGTACTGAATGGCCCGCATTGAGCATACGAAGCTTAAGCTTTTCGTACGGTGCCACATCGCTTACAAACTGCGCGCCGACTAAATCTAAACACGGCTTGGTATTGCAAAAGTCATCTTCAATAACCCACTGGTCAAAAGGCTCACACACTACAGGCCAAGCATCTTCTACGCCCTGAGCCCTTAACGTTGCGATATCTTCATTTGTGGTTGCAGGCGTTATTCTGTCTACCATTGAATTAGGGAAACTCACGTTTTCGTCAACCCAAGTAGCAAACGCTTGGTCAAACAGTTCAATATACGCAAGCAGCATTTTCTTTAACACATGGCCATTGTGTTGAATATTGTCACATGACATAACGGTAAAAGGCCTAACGTTATTTTCTTTGCGTTTTTTAAGCGCTGCAACTAAATAGCCGAAAACCAGTTTAGGCGTTTTGGGGTTTTCGATATCGTGAATGACATCGGGGTTAGTGGTAATAAATTCCCCTGAGGAAGCATCAAAATTATAGCCACCTTCGGTAATGGTTAACGATACGATGCGTACTTCGGGCTCAGCCATTTTATCAATGACTGCCTGAGGATCGTCCGGCGCCATCAAAAACCCCGTCATTGCACCGATAACTGATGCACTGCGGGAACCGTCATTGTGCTTTTCAACCAAGGTATATAAGTTATCTTGTTCGTCGAACACTTTTTTCATTGCACGGTCGTTCTCGCGAAGACCCACACCACAAATGCCCCACGATAGATCGCCGGTTTTTGCCATTAACCTGTCTACATACATGGCTTCATGTGCCCGATGAAAACCACCTACACCAATGTGAATAATACCCGTTTGAACGTTCTCCACATCATAAGCTGGACGCCTTATGTCATTTGGCAACGACGATAAGTTCGCTCTGTTCAATAAAATAGACGTTTGAGATTGCATAAGAACCTTATTAGCTTTGTAACGCTTTGTGGCGACGCATCGCCCAATACGCAGTAACGAAATAGATAACGGTGCACGCGAACCCAACATTAAAGAATAGGTCTCGGTTCAATTCGTAAGCGGCAACCGTGTCACTAAGAGAAAAAGTTTTGATTGCCAATGCTATGGACACCAACAAACTCGCTAGCGAAGTAAGACGCAGTAATTTAGATACGGCAGTAACGTCTTCAACGTGTTCGTTTTCTAACGCCGCTTCTTGCTGCTGATAAGCTTCAACACGTGCATTGAAAGCATCTACTTGTGCTTCTTGCTCAGGATAAGCTTGTTTTGCGCCATACTTGGCGGCCAGCGCTGTATAGACAACTATGGTGAAGAACCACGTGGGTATGAATAGATAATAGAAAGACATGACGTCTAAGGCGTTTAAACCAAAGCCAAACACAAGCCCCAAACCCCAACTCGCTACCGCTGGCGTGCTGTGAGTAAGGCTTTGATAATGTGCCCAATAACGTGTGAATCCAATTCGCGGAAAAATCATGTGCTCTGCGAACACAATTGCTCCTACAGGAACAACAAGTAATCCAGCATACGTTAACAGTGGCAGTAATTTAGTAAACACGAACGGGAAACACGCAATTGCAACGGTGACCATACCGACGACCGCGGTCGTTGTGGTACGTGATTCATCTTTAAAAATGGCTTGCGCGGCAAGTCCAGCGCGATAGAGATTCGCGTTTGCTGTAGTCCAACCTGCAACGATAACAATAACGAGTCCAGAAAGACCTAATGCGTGGAATGCCACATCGCCCGGGTCTAATTCACCAATGGACTTTTGAACAATAACCGCTGTTCCTGCGCCCATAATACCGGCTGAAATCCATGCTATATAATGACCAAATAACATACCCGCCGACGTACATAAACCGTAACGTTTACGCTTGGCAAAACGCAGTAACGCCATATCAATAAGACCGAAATGCGTTATCGTGTTAGCTGCCCACGAAAAGCCAATCACTTCTAATAAGCCAATACCAGGCTCACCACTTTGGGTGAAGCCCGTCCACACCGATGTACTACCGATATGAATAAAGTCATTCCACGATGTAAGAAACGTTTGCCCAATTACAGATTCAGCGAGTGCAGGCATTAGAATAAGTGGACCGCAAATGAACATGGTGAACAACCAAGGCGCACAAATACGAGAAAAATTGGAAACGGCGTTAAAGCCATACATAGCGACAAAGACAACTATCACACCGACTGCAAGCACGACGGCAACAAAAGCTAAATTAGTCGGATACCAATTTAACTGCGCCGGAATATTCAATGCAAAACGCACGGCGGTTGCCGACACCGTAATCATAGCGGCCGATATCACTGTAAATATGATGACATTCGCCCAGTTATAGAGCTTGGTCATAGAGTCGCCAGCTATTTTCTGAAGATACGAGTACAAGCTCAAACGGGTATCTACAGCGATAGGCGTAGTGATAAGTGTCCAGCTTAGGACAGCAAGTAGATTACCAATTAATAAACCCAACAGAATGTCGGTCATGGTGGCGCCTAGCGCAACAAAGGTTGCACCAAATACGAATTCAGTGGCTGCAACATGTTCACCGGCATATAAGCCCATGAAATGTTTCCACCCTTTTAACTTATGTTTAGCGACGGGGAGTTGCTCGTCACTAACTTGTGAAATATCAATATCACTAGACGTCGACTTCATCTTCAAATCTCGTGTTGTAGGTGTATTTCCCACTGGTTTCAAAATACATCAAGAGCATTTGCCCAGACATTGGGATATATCTCAATTTTTGTCAATATTTGCATATACCCTCTACTTTGTAAACAGCCATTAACAAAATAAACGGAGGCTTGTTTATTTAATTAACACAATAAAAATGCACAATTAACCAATCAAAATAAACGCGATATAATCTATCCACTTGATACTATGAAGAAATTTTAGAGTCGAAATTTGAGGCCGAAAACCGCGTATGTAGTCGTAGGACTTAAGAACTGCTTGTTAAGGTAGAACAAACGCCATCAATTACCTTACACTTAGGCAAATGTTCATATAATTATGGGCCTGTTGACCTTTGGTGTACGAATACGGAATTGGCAAGGGGACGTTGGTTAAATGTTAATACTTAAAGGAAGGTGACTCTTGCAGGCACACAACGTGGAACTGGTGATTTTTGATTGTGATGGCGTACTGATTGACAGTGAAGTGCTGTCGATGCAGGCGTGGCAAGCACTTCTGTCTAGTTTCGATATTGCATTATCGAAACAATATTTTATAGAGCATTTTCTTGGCAAGAGCATGGAGCACGTTCAGGGTAAGTTAAAAGATGACTTTGCGCTCACACTTACCACGTCCATGAAAAATAAATTCCATGGATTATTGTTCGACAGCTTCGAGTGCCATTTACAAAAGACTACCGGTATCACCTCTGTACTTTCTGCACTTAACTCACTAGGTATTCCATTTTGTGTCGCCACAAGCAGTTCACCTGAAAGAACAACAAAGGCGTTAACCAGCACAGGGCTTCTTTCCTATTTTGAAGACTGCATTTTCACGCGAGCACTCGTTAATAAAGGCAAGCCAGCACCAGATTTATTTTTATATGCGGCAAATGCTCTCAACGTTGCTCCTAAAAACTGCCTAGTTATTGAAGACTCTCAGCCGGGGATCGCTGCCGCTAAAGCCGCAGACATGCGCTACTTCCACTATACAGGTGGCGCACATCTACAGAATTGTATTGTGACATCGGACAACACCATTAATTCATGGGACGAGTTTTACTCTCGAATCCCTGACATTTTTGACATGAGAAAAATTAAATGAGTAAGAAAGCACAAAACGAACTCAATAAACTCGACGAGGCCGCCAGAGCAGGATGGATGTACTATGTTGGTGGTAAGACGCAAGATGAGATAGCTAAAACGCTCAAAACATCACGCCAAAGTGCACAACGCTTAGTGGCGTTATCCATGTCGGAAGGTCTTGTGAAAGTGCGCTTAGAACACCCGATTGCTAGATGTATGGAATTAGCGCAAGGCATAAAGAAAAAATTCGGATTAACTTTCTGTGAAGTCGTGCCCAGTGTTGATGACGATCCCAATTCAACGCTTGGCCTTGGTCAAGCGGGTGCAGCAGCAATAGAAAGAGCTTTAAAATTCGACGCTCCACAAACCATCGCGTTTGGCACTGGCCGTGTACTGCGTGCCTGTGCTGATGAATTGTCAATACTTCACTGCCCTCAGCATAAAATCGTTTCCCTTGTTGGTAATATTGCTGATAACGGAGAGGCGACGCGTTATGACGTGGCTGTTCACGTAGCCGACAGAGTTAAAGCACAGCATTATCCTATGCCTATCCCTGTTATAGCATCTAGTAAACTAGAACGGGAAATTTGGCAACAGCAACAACACATATCTAGAATTCACACGCTTGCCGAACAAGCGGATATTAGCTTCGTAGGCATTGGTAACTTAGGCAGCGTGTCTCCATTGTATGAAGACGGATTTATCGACGATGATCAATTAGCAACCCTCGCTGAATCTGGTGCAAGTGGCGAAATCATAAGCTGGATCTTTAATGAAGAAGGTGCGCTGATTAGTTGCGATATTAACGAGAGAGTAACGAGCTTTAAGTTGAAAGCAACGCCAGAAAAGCCTGTAGTGGGTGTTGCAGCGGGCGACAACAAACTGCACGCTATAAGAGGCGCTCTGCGATCGAAATTGCTCAATGGGCTCATCACGACAGAACGTACTGCCTCAGCACTGCTCACTTCTTAATTTCGTTCTTTTCTTATTAATACAATGCCTATTGCGTACATTTTTAATACGCATTAACTTCAACAAAAAGCAAAAAAACAGCATTAACGTTGTTTTTTTGCACTTTATTTGGCTATTTATTGATCTTCGATTGCAATTCAACTTAGTTTGCCTGCGCCCTTTAATACTAAGGCTACAGCGTATTTCACACCTCTTACATCTTTAGTCTAACGTATTATTCGATATACCTTGTTATTTGAATGAATGTTTTTCATTCGACCTGATTGTTTTTTAATTAATCCCGAACAGACAAACCGATTAATTAAACAAATATAACGAAGGAAATTTAACCATGTTGAAAATCGTTAAAACTTCTCTAGTCATCGCAGCATCAACATTAGCTTTTTCAAACGCAGCACAAGCAAATGACGTAAACGAGGCACTAGCAAACATCTGTACTATTGTTCAGGCTGACGACAAAGGCGAATTGCGTAAGAAGATGCGTCGCGTACAGTCTGACTTCAAATTAAAGTTACGTGATTATTACTCAGGTGTTTCATGCGGTGGTCAAAGCCTTATCCGCACGGCCTTAACGAACAACGCAGTTGAGGTAGGTACACTGCTTGTTAAGAAAATGCCAAGCAAAGACCTTTCTGAGCCCGAATCAGACGGCAAAACACTTCAAGCGTGGATAGCAGAGCAAGGCTTACAGAGCTCGCCAATTTCTGCTGAGCTTAACGATAGAATCTAAGCACTAATTCACATAGCCATGTGAGTCGATTCAACATGGTTGCAGCGTCAGCTGCAATGAAAGGCCCCGTTACGGGGCCTTTTTACTTTCTGTCTCTTTAAATTTTCACGTTCTTCAACCCAGTGTCTTAGGTAATCAAGCTACGGTATGCGTGAGCTCGTAACGCAAGCTCACCCTTTAGGTATGGTTTGACATACCATGTTATTTTACAACATGTTTTTCAAATAGTTAGATTCGGGTTTAATGCATTTCAACGAACGAACACAATCTTAATAACAACAACCGAAGGAATTTAACCATGTTGAAAATCGTTAAAACTTCTCTAGTAATTGCAGCATCAACTTTAGCTTTTTCTAACGCAGCTCAGGCTAATGACATTAACGAAGCACTTGCAAACATTTGCACAATTGTTCAAGCAGATGACAAGGGCGAACTACGTAAGAAAATGCGTAGCGTTCAATCGGACTACAAACTTAAGCTTCGCGATTACTACTCTGGCATTTCTTGTAACGGCCAAAGCCTAATTCGCACTGCTCTTACTAGCAATGCGGTTGAAGTAGGTACTCTACTGGTTAAGAAAATGCCAAGCAAAGACTTAGCAGAGCCTGAGTCAGACGGTAAGACACTTCAAGCGTGGATTGCTGAACAAGGTCTTCAAAGCTCTCCTATTTCAACAGAGCTTAACGGCAGAATCTAATATAACTAATTAATCACACCATGTGATGTAACGATTCAACATGGTAGCGGCAGGACGCCGCACTGGAGGCCCCTTTTAGGGGCCTCACCCCTTTCTAGAACCCTATAAAATTTATCACTTCTTTTTGTACCCATTCAGGTTTTTCCCTGTGTAACCAGTGCGACGCGTTCGGGATAAATAATGAAGGCTGGCTCCCTCAACATTCACGTACTTTGAAACAACCACTGTGCTCACTTCCTCTATGTTGTTTTTAAGAAACAAAAAGGCCAAGCAAAATAACGTATCCAATGATGACTAGGTTAAATCATTATCTCGGCTACATTATTTGCTCGGCCTTTCGTACGTCTTTTAGTCACGCACGTGCATTGCTTTTATGTCGTTACTCGATAGCGAACATACTCTCTGTCATAGACATCAAGTTGTCTGCGCCTGATTGCATTGCCGAAACCAGTGAGCGAGTACGGGTTAACAAACGGTCAAAGTAGAAGCCCGTTGTTAAGATTTTACTCTTATAAAACTCGGTTTCGGTGCTACCTGCATCAAGCTGTTCTTGTGCTTTCACTGCCATTTTTAGCCAGAAGTAAGCAACGGTGACATAACCTGAATACATTAAGTAATCGACAGACGCTGCACCAATTTCATCTGGGTTCGATGCTGCTGCCTTACCGATATCCATAGTGATCTGCTGCCACTCGTCAAGATGAGAGTTTAGCGCGTTAGTCCAAGCACTAAACTGAGCGTTATCGCGCAATGAATTACAGTAGTCGCGCACTTCTTGAACAAACACATTAAGCAATTCGCCATTAGAGCCCATTACTTTACGACCTAATAGGTCAACGGCTTGAATACCGGTAGTACCTTCATACATAGTGCAGATACGGGTATCGCGAGCTAGCTGCTCCATACCCCATTCTTTGATAAAGCCGTGGCCGCCATAAACCTGCATACCGTAACTCGTGGCTTCTTGCGCGGTTTCAGTTAAAAAGGCTTTTACGATAGGCGTTAAGAATGCAAGTTTTGCATCCGCAAGTTGCTTCTCAGCCTCGTCGCTACCATACAAAGTAACGTCAACTAACTGCATACAGTAAGCGGCAAGCGCTCGGTTGCCTTCCGCGAACGCTTTCTGCGTTAACAGCATACGACGTACATCAGGGTGCACAATAATAGGATCAGCTGGGCCATCAGGATTTTTACGCCCTGTTAATGAACGGAACTGAATGCGGTCTTTTGCATAGCGAAGCGCACCTTGGAATGCTGCTTCAGATGATGCCAAGCCTTCAAGACCAGTGCCAATACGTGCGGTATTCATGAACGTAAACATGCAGTTTAGGCCGCGGTTTGGTGGCCCAATCAAATAACCTTTTGCGCCATCGAAGTTGATCACGCAGGTTGCGCTGGCTTTGATACCCATTTTATGTTCAATGCTTCCGCAGCCTACTGCGTTTCTATCTTGCTTTTCGCCATCTTCAGATACGTTAAATTTAGGTACAACAAATAGTGAAATACCTTTGGTCCCCTCTGGCGCATCTGGCAATCGAGCTAACACAATGTGTACGATATTTTCAGACAAGTCGTGTTCACCTGCCGAAATAAAAATCTTCGTTCCTGTTAAGCTGTAGGTACCATCTTCTTGAGGCTCCGCGCGACATTTCAACATGCCAAGGTCTGAACCGCAGTGTGCCTCGGTCAAACACATAGTACCTGTCCACTCACCGCTAACCAGTTTTTCAAGGAACATTTTTTGTAGTAATTCAGAGCCATGGGCTTTTATTGTTGCCATACAGCCTTGGCTTAGACCTGGGTACATCGCCCAAGAATGGTTTGCGCCTGAGAACCACTCAGCAATGATAGATGACAATGAATATGGTAGTGCCTGACCGCCAAATTCTTCAGGGTGAGACATTCCTGGCCATCCGCCCTCAACATACGTTTGATAAGCTTCTTTAAAACCTTTAGGCGTTGTTACTTCACCATCAACCCACTTACACCCTTCTTCATCGCCTGATGCATTGATGGGTGCCAGTACGTTCTCTGAAAACTTTGCAGCTTCAGCGAAAATCGCCGACACCAGATCTTCTGATGCTTCGTCGAAACCTAGCTTTTGATAGTGATTTTGATAATTTAGTAGCTCATGTGTTACAAACATGGCGTCACGTTGTGGAGCTTTATAACCTTCCATACCCAATACCTATATTACTTCAAATAGACCAGCAGCGCCCATGCCGCCACCGATACACATGGTGCAAACAACATATTTCGCACCGCGTCGTTTACCTTCGATGAGTGCATGACCCACCATGCGAGCACCGCTCATGCCGTATGGGTGACCAATAGAAATGGCACCACCGTTTACGTTTAATAATTCGTCTGGAATGCCTAACTTATCGCGGCAATAAAGTACCTGTACCGCAAACGCTTCATTAAGCTCCCATAGACCGATATCGTCCATGGTCAATCCATGCTGCTTTAATAGCTTAGGAATGGCGAACACTGGGCCAATTCCCATTTCATCTGGCTCACAGCCTGCCACTGCAATACCGCGATAAATACCAAGAGGTTGAGCATTGCCTTTTGCCGCTGAGTGCTCATCCATAATCACTGTCGCGCTGGCACCATCAGAAAGCTGGCTTGCATTACCTGCGGTAATACAACCACCTTCTATCACTGGGTTAAGCGCTTTAAGCCCCTCTAGCGTTGTTTCTGGGCGATTTCCTTCGTCTTTCGACAAGGTCACTTCACGCTCAGAGGTTTCACCTGTTTCTTTATTAAATAAGGCTTGCGTTGCTGTGATAGGTACAATCTCATCATCAAACTTGCCCGCTTCTTGAGCCGCTGCTGTGCGCATTTGGCTTTGGTAACCGTATTCGTCTTGTACGTCACGGCTAATGTTGTAGCGCTTACCCACCACTTCCGCAGTTTGAAGCATTGGCATATAAATATCTTTGTGCTTAGCAACCAGTGCAGGGTCTACTGCACGAAACATATTCATATTTTTGTTTTGCACTAAAGAGATAGAATCTAAGCCGCCCGCAACCATAATGTTGGTATCGCCTGTACGAATTGAATTCGCTGCGGTAGCAATGGCATACATGCCAGAACTGCATTGGCGGTCGAGTGTCATGCCCGCTACGGTGACCGGTAAACCACCCGCTAGGCCAGCCAAGCGGCCAATATTCATGCCGCCACTGCCTTGGGTTAGCGCTGCGCCCATTACTACGTCGTCGACACTGGCAGGGTCGATCCCTGCGCGTGCTACTGCGTTTTGAATAGCATGGCCACCTAATGAAGGGGCTGGTAAATTGTTCAGTGCACCTTTATAAGCGCGCCCGATTGGCGTACGTGCTGTACTTACGATAACTGCATCGCGCATTTTCATATTCCTTTCAGTTGGGCTGAAAGTTCAGCCAAAGTTTAGCTAGGCCTACGTGCTTCCTCTCGAAGTTACCTAGCTTTACCAAATTCGGATGTCGGGTAACGAGAGCTAGCGCTAGCTCTCACCGTCGATTAACTCTCGCTAACGAGAGCTTTGTCTACTTCGCTTTATAGCTTTTAAACGTGCCGCCGCTTTGGGCCAATTTCACCAACAAATCACTTGGTTCAAGCCACATCTTTCCGTAATCACCCAATTGATCACGATAGGTAGTCAGCTTATCTAAAATAGTGCCTAGCCCTACTTCGTCGGCATATTGCATAGGGCCGCCGCGATACACAGGGAAGCCATAACCGTAAACATAAATCACATCGATATCGCTAGATTTAGCTGCAATGCCTTCTTCTAAGATGGCAGCACCTTCGTTAATCAATGAGTACATGACGCGAACTAGAATTTCCTCATCGCTAATGTCTGAACGCTGAACCACGCCTAAACGTTCTGCTTCTTGCTTGGCAATTTCTAGTACTTCTGGATCTGGGACAGGAACTCGACTGCCAGGTTCATAGTTGTAAGCTCCGCGTCCGGTTTTGAGTCCGTTGCGCCCCTTTTCTACCAAGCGATCTGCCACTGCACCGTAAGCGGGGTCGTGTGCAATGTGCTCTTGTCGAGACTGTCGTACATAGTAACCAATATCTAATCCAGCCATATCACCCATAGTGAACGGCCCCATTGGCATGCCAAACTCGGTTAAAACACGATCAACTTGCTCAGGTGTTGCTCCTTCAAGCAGTAAGCGGTTAGCTTCACGGCCGTAAGGCTCAATCATGCGGTTACCTACGAATCCGAAGCAAACGCCTACCAACACCGCTACTTTCTTGATGCGTTTAGCCATCTTCATGCAGGTTTTAATGACTTCAGCAGATGTCTTCTCTGCTTTAACCACTTCTAGCAGTCTCATCACATTCGCTGGCGAGAAGAAGTGAAGACCAATCACATCTTCAGGACGGGATGTGGCTGTCGCTATTTCGTCTATATCCAGTGTTGACGTATTTGAAGCCAAAATGGCGCCTGGCTTACACACTTTATCCAGCGTCGAGAATACGGTTTTCTTTACTTCCATCTTCTCGAAAACGGCTTCGATGACGAGATCAACATCAGCTAAGTCGTCATACGACGTGGTACCTGAAAGCAGTGCCATGCGGCTCTCTACCTGCTCTTGGGTTAACTTGCCTTTTTTCGCTGAGTTTTCGTAGTTCTTTCTAATAAGCGCTAATCCCTTCTCTAGCGCTTCTTCTTTGAGCTCAAGCATTGTGACTGGAATGCCGGCATTGGCGAAGTTCATAGCGATACCACCGCCCATTGTTCCGGCGCCGATAATCGCAACTTTATCAATGTTGCGCTCAGGAGTATTTTTGTCGAAATCGCTCACATGACCTGCTGCGCGTTCAGCAAAAAAGAAATGCTGCTGGGCACGCGCCTGTGGCGTATTCATACACTCCATGAAAAGCTTGCCTTCATTTTTAAGGCCATCTTCAAAAGCAAGCGTGTATGCGCCGCGTACCGCTTCGATACATTTTAATGGAGCAAAGAAACCACGAGTCGCTTTTTTAGTTTGTGCAGTTACTGCGTCAAACACCGCCTGCGTTTCATCAGACATGGACAGCGTGATATCACTGGTGCGTTTAATCGCTTTATCTGGCGTTAATGCTTGTAAATACGCTTTTGTATCTTCAAGTAAATGCTCAGGCTTATCAGAAATTTTGTCGAAGACACCTGGAAGTTTGACCACCGACGTAGGCTTGCCTGTTACGATCATTTCTAACGATGTTTGTACGTCGGCTAAGCGAGGAAGGCGCTGAGTACCGCCTGCGCCCGGTAATACGCCTAGATTTACCTCTGGAAGACCCACCTTATTGTCGGCAAAGGTGATGCGATGATGGCAAGCTAACGCCACTTCTAAGCCACCGCCGAATGCTGGTCCAGGGAGAACAGCAACAACCGGCTTAGACGCATTTTCAATCTTGTCTAGTACCTCAGGCAGCATGGGAGACAAATCGCCACCAGAGAATTCGCTGATGTCAGCTCCACCCGAAAAAATAGGTAGTGAAGAAGTAATAACAATGGCACGTACGCTGTCGTCATCTAGTGCATTGTTTATGCCTTCTATCAACCCTACTCTGATAGCGCGTGACAGCGCATTAACGGGCGCACTTTGCATTGTCAGCGTGGCAACACCCTGTTGTACTGCATATTCTACGGCTTTATTTTCCATCTCAGTCATAACCATGTCCTGTTTATCACGTTAACTGGATGTTATTGCAGTGTTGTCAATCATCCAAGTTTATTGGTGTTATAGACATTTATCATAATATTTAATATTGACCGCCAGCCCCTTTGTGAATTCATTTCTCTGCGCAGAGCCTGTCCTACCTTGCCTAAGGTTTATTTGACAGAAAATAAAACCGGTGTTTTTGTTAATCAGGCAACACTTGTAATTACATTTTATTTACAAAAGGATGATTGGCTATGCAAGTGCTTAAAACACCGGAAAGCGCCTTCGACACGATCACTGACTTTCCCTACTCCCCCTGTTTCACTGAAGTAACAGACACAGTAAGCAGTGAAATAACAATGGCCCATTATCAATGTGGACCGAAAGATGGACATACCGTGCTATTAATACACGGCGAACCGACGTGGGCTTATTTATACCGCAAGATGATGCCTATATTGGCTGATGCGGGATTCAATGTCATCGCGCCGGATCTCATTGGTTTTGGGCGCTCAGATAAACCAGTAAGAAAGGAGGACTACTCCTACGCTCGTCATGTGATATGGTTAAAAGACTGGTTTTCACAGGCTACTAAGGGCCCTGTTACACTCTTTTGTCAAGACTGGGGAGGTTTACTAGGCCTGCGACTTGTCGCCGATATGCCTGAGCGTTTTTCGGGTGTAATGGTGTCTAATACCGGATTGCCCACTGGCGACCACCCGCCAAGCGATGCTTTCATCAAATGGCGCCGTTTCTCACAGGATGTCGCCGTATTTCCCACATCTTTGATCATTCAAAACGCCACAACCACTGTTCTAGACGAGGCGACGCTTGCAGCTTACGACGCCCCTTTTCCAGACGAAAGCTTTAAAGCAGGTGCGCGTATGTTCCCTATTCTTGTTCCTACAAGCCCAGACAATGCTGAGGCACAGGCGAATAGACAGGCATGGGAAAAGCTAAAGCAATATAACAAACCTTTTGTTACGGCTTTCGGTGATAGCGACCCTGTCACTAAAGGTGGCGATAAGGTATTTCAAAAGCTCATTCCGGGCAGCAGCGGCATGGCTCATACCCTTGTGGAAAACGGTGGTCACTTTATCCAGGAAGACGAAGGGGAAATGCTAGCCAAATTACTCATTCAATTTATAAACCAAACGCAGCTGAAATAGCCACGTTTCAAAAAACATTAAACAGTTACCAACAGGAGATTACCATGGATGCTCTACTCGACTTTTCAGGGCAAGTTGTATTAATCACCGGCGCAGGCAGTGGCTTTGGCCGCTTGTTATCGCTAGGTCTTGCCAACCGAGGAGCAAAACTCGTTCTTTCAGACATTAACGAAACCGCCCTTGAGGAAACGAAAAAGGATGTAAAAGCACTCACTGATGTCGTGGTGCTAGCGGGTAATATTGCTAGCGAGTCGCTAAATAAGGCGCTGGTTGAAACAGCCATTGAAACCTTTGGCAAACTGGATATAGCCGTAAATAATGCAGGCATAGCGCATAACCCTGCACCAATTCATCAAATGACAGAGGAAATCATGGACTCGCAGTTCGCTGTGAATGTAAAAGGCGTTATGTTTGGAATGAAGTACCAAATACCCGTTATGCTTGCACAAAAGCAAGGGCACGTTTTAAATGTAAGCTCACTTGCAGGACTAGGTGGAGCCCCTAAAGGCGGTGCTTATGCTGCAGCAAAACACGCGGTTTCGGGGATAACCCGCACAGCCGCGGTGGAATACGGCCGAAAAAATGTTCGCGTTAATGCAATTTGCCCATTCTATAGTCCTACCAATATTTTGAACGTAGACGGGTACAACACCCCTGAAGCGCGCGAGCAACTAGGCATGGGAAGTCCTATGAAACGTTTAGGCGAACCGCAAGAAATCGTTAACACCATGATGCTGATGCTTTCCCCTGGCAACTCTTACATGAACGGGCAAACCATAGCAGTAGATGGTGGTGTTACAGCGTGGTAATTTTTATCTCGCAGTTTCGAAATACATGCAAAGGTATTTTTTGACATACCTTTGTATGACTCATCATGTTTCTCTTTCGTTCTACTTCAGGTGTAATGAAGAGGAACAAACAAAATCGATGAATGAGGCGAGTGCAACCGCCTCTGCAATCGAACCCCTATCAAGTAAAACCCAATAATTTTATTTAGCGATTAAGTTGAACAAAAAGAGAAAAATGTGATGAAAAAGCCAAGTAAAAACATTTTTTTAGCTACCACACTTTGTATAACCTATTCGTTGATTAACGTTAGTATTGCGCAAGAAGCCCAATCTACGCTTGTAAATATGAAGGAAGTGCCTTCTTCGCAACTATTAAAGAAGCAACGTCAAAATAAACCGCTAGCACTAAGCACGGTGAAGCGCGGTACTGATGTTTCGCTTCAAACCACCAAACAATCCAAAAGCCAATACCTTATTCATAGCGCACTGCCAAGTCACCGCTTCAGCGCTAAGTAATTTTTAGGCGAGTACTCGTCTATCGGGTTAATCCTTTATTTAAAGCCGTTCTTTGCGTTTATTATTCTTTTTTACTCTATCGCACACGCAGCAATTGTATTCTACGAATCAAATATTTATACCAACCCGCATAGATAAGTGCTAACCGACGACATAGCGCTTTTGAAAAAGCAACGCCCTCGTAATGACATTAGCGACATGTGAGTTAATTATACTAATTATGAATAGCGCGACACCTATTTGAAAACTATCTTCAAGATTACCACAGGTAGAAGAAGTCACAGGAAAGAGGTGAACATGCTTTTAAAACCAAAACACATCGCGTTATTGTTCACGCTGGCAATTGCAGTATCTGCAATGGGATAAGCACGAAGGCGTTTCAACATGGAAACGCCCTTCGAAAGCGATCTTACGTCGCAGTTTTTCTTGCTAGACGTAACGTAGGATTCTTTAGGTTAACGTTTAAAAAACTCAAAGCTTAGCGGGTACACCCACAACTCCCCTTTGTTCGCTTTGACTGCTGCCACGATAGCAAAGACGATGTTCATTAATCCAAGAGCGATGAAGCCTAGCGCTCCTATGATAATCAGCGTCAAGACAAAACAAATAACAGAGTAAATGAGCAAGCTTATTAACCAATTCGCTGTCACCCTGCCGTGCTGATTGATGTCTTCGTTTTGATCTTTGTGAGCAATCCATAGCACGATAGGCAATATGATACCTAAGCCAGGTATAATGAAACTGGATAACTGAGAAACATGAATGAGTGTACAGTAGCTCCGAGCGTTCAAGCCCCAGTAGAGTGGTTCTTCCGTTGACATAATGGTCCTTTTTATTGCGTTGGTTTGATTTGATAAATATAGGCGTTTTCAGTGTGACCGGCATCAAGCTTAACAGAAACAATGACCCGCTCATATTGGTCACCTTCAAACTCATCCAGCATGGCCCAGTTTTCGGCAAGTTGAGAAGACGTTAGCATCATGCCCTTCACCTCTTCTTTTGCTTTAGTTAGATCAGAAATAACAATTCCTGGAAACCCCATAACTGCTCCCCACCCTTGTTGAACTAAGTGCCCTTCTACCGTACCAGACTGCCACTGGCCACCAATATGAGCGACGATATGGTGATTTGGACAATTAGGAGCAAGGCTTCCGTAGATAAACAACCTTTCTAAATCAGGTGTAGCAGACGTTACATTGTCATTGGTTTGCATTACTTTGACCCATTATTAAAAAACTTTTCGTCAGGTGTTGAGGTAAATTTAAAAACAGGCCCCAACCGTTCGCATTGCTAGTTATAACTTGCCTAAAAAAGCTAGTGCTTTTGTGAGAGTAATATCGAATTTATTTTACAAAAGCAACACAGCGTTACACAATGCAAGAGCATGTCTATGTGAACGTCGATTCACGTAAAAAAACACAATAATTAAAGGACAAAGTATGCTCAATCACAAACGTACTCTGATAGCAGCATTGGTAAGCGTTTCGCTTATGGGGTGTGGCGAAAGTACAACACAGACAGAAACTAAACCACAACTCACTGCACAAGACGCCAAACAGTTTTTAACACAGGCGCAAAATGATATTGCAAAAATGCAAGTTCCTGCCGCGCACGCCGAGTGGAGCTACGCCACGAATATCAATTTCGATACAGCAGCAGTCAGTGCTTACTTTAATGAAGTGCTTTCTACCAAGGTTGCAAAGTTAGCTAAAGAAGCGGCGAAATTTAACGATGTAGACGTAGATGCCGACACCCGCAGACAGCTTGATCTACTTAAAAACAGTTTAACAATGCCGCCGCCGGCAGATGCCGAAAAAGCAGAGCGGCTTGCAAAAATTGGTTCTGACCTAAGTGCCATGTACGGCTCTGGTGAGTATTGCAGCGAAGATGGTACGTGCAAAAGCTTGGTTGAAATGAGCTCTGAAATGGCCACCCTACGCGATGCAGACAAGCTACTAGAATATTGGTCAGGCTGGCGTGAAGTATCTAAACCAATGGCAGGACTCTATGCAGAACAAGTATCGCTTGCCAATGAAGGCGCTGCAGAGCTAGGTTTTGAAAACGTCAGCGCCTTGTGGCGTGGAAAGTACGATATGCCAGCAGATGAATTTCCCAAGGAATTGGATCGCTTATGGACGCAAGTAGAGCCTTTCTACGAGTCACTACATTGCCATGTGCGCGCTAAGCTAGGTGAACACTATGGCGAAGACGTAGTACCTCAAGACAAACCAATCCCAGCCCATTTATTAGGTAACATGTGGGCACAGTCGTGGGGGAATATTTACGATATCGTTAAACCTCAGCAAGAAATGAAAGTTCCTGATGTTACAGGCGCATTAGCTGAACAGGGGTATGACGAAATCGCCATGGTTAAACAAGCAGAGTCATTTTTCTCATCGCTTGGCTTTGAAGAACTTCCAGATACCTTTTGGGAACGCTCTATGTTTCAAAAGCCTGAAGGCCGTGACGTTCAGTGTCATGCCTCTGCGTGGGATTTAGATGACAAAGACGATCTTCGTATAAAGATGTGTATTCAAAAGACTGGCGAAGAATTTAACGTTATTCACCACGAATTAGGTCACAACTACTATCAACGCGCTTATAAAGACCAACCACTTCTTTACCGTGGTTCGGCAAACGACGGCTTCCACGAGGCTATTGGCGACACCATCGCTTTATCAATAACACCTAAGTACCTTAAGCAAATCGAGTTAATTGATGAGATCCCAGACGCATCAAACGATATCGGTATGTTAATGCAAGTTGCGTTAGACAAGATTGCCTTCATTCCCTTTGGTCTGATGGTTGACCAATGGCGCTGGAAAGTGATGTCAGGTGAAGTAACACCTGAACAATACAATCAACTATGGTGGGAATTGAGAGAAAAGTATCAAGGTGTAATGGCCCCTGTTGAGCGCAGCGCCGACGCGTTTGATCCGGGTGCAAAATATCACGTGCCTGCGAACGTACCTTATACACGCTATTTTCTAGCGCATATCCTTCAATTCCAGTTCCATAAAGCACTGTGTGACATTGCAGGTGATGAGGGCCCGCTTAACCGTTGTTCTATCTACGGCAGTGAAGAAGCCGGTAAAGCACTTAACGAAATGCTAGAGATGGGTATGAGCCAACCTTGGCAAAATGCGTTAGAAACACTGACAGGCTCACCGCAAATGGATGCCAGTACTATCGCTGACTACTTTGCGCCACTAAAAACGTGGTTAGATGAGCAAAATGCTACACGCCAGTGTGGCTGGTAACTATATCCGTTATGATTAGCCACTGGCCAACATAATTAATGCAGTCCAAAAAGCCTCGAATTTCGAGGCTTTTTTTGTTGAATTTAAACTTTTGTACCATTGTAAGAGCGGTAGATTAGCGTAACGTTAGTGTATAAATTTTATGTAATTTTTGATTATATTATGCGCACCCTGTTGGTACTCTCGCTTTTCATAGTTTTTACTGCAACTTGCAGCCTACTTGCACGCGCGAAACCTATTGCCCCAGCGTTTCACTCCTACAATATGGATAGTGGTATCGCCCACGTATCCATTTCAGATATTGCGGAAGATAAGTATGGTTTTCTGTGGTTGGCATCGCAGTCTGGTGTCGATAAATTTGACGGCTATACATTTCGAAACTTCGGCTTGTGGGGTGAAGACAAGTCAACAGGCCTCCAGACCCTGTTCGCCCTTCAGATAGAGGCAAGCTTAGACGGTCAATACCTGTGGGTGGGGACATACAGCGGGCTGAGCCGTATAGATGTTGATACTGAGTCGTTCAAGCACTACACGTTACCGGCGTCAGAGCCTTTCAATAAACAGGTAATTAATAGGATCAAGACCACCCACAATGGCCAGCTTTGGATTGTCTCTGAACGAAACCTTTACACTTACTCTCCAGACTCAGACAGTGTAGAGCTGGTCAGCTACCTTCCCAGTACCACGAGTACGCTGACAGACATAGAACTTATCGGTAACACGCTTTATGTCACTTCCACCTCGGGTCTTTATAAACTTGATCCGTTTAAGAAGACTCTTGAGTTAGTGGCTTTTGAAAGCATGAACTTTACTCGACTGGTGGCAGCAGAGAAATCTCGATTCTGGTTGGGCACCGCTACCCACGGCGCATGTTTGTTCAATCCCGACGAACAAAGCACTACCATCGACAAAAGCTGTACCTCTGAAACTCACGGATTATCTGATAACTACGTTACAGACATCTTATTAAAGGACAACGGTGATATATGGGTTTCTACTCAGCGTGGGCTGAATATTTTAACGTCACATAACCCCAACTCTGTGCTGCGTGCACCGATTAACGAGAAAGATGCGGCCAAAGAGAGAATTTCAAGCCTTTATCAAACGAAAGCTGGGCTGGTTGTCGTTGGCACCAGAGACGATGGGTTTGCGATCAGTAACCCTCTGCTTAGCAACTTCTACTCTCAGGAAATAGGCGAAGGACGAATCATCTCCTCTTTATCGAATTACAAAGATAACCAAGTATGGGTAGCGAACGAAAAGGGCCTTTGGCTTTACGACACGATAAGTAAAACTCAAGAAGGCCCATTTACTTCCAATGGTACATTTGCGAGTAGCGAAGACACTAACGACAAGCTGTTGAGCGTGTTTTATCATACAAAGAGCGATGCATTATGGGTAACCACACGCACAGGCCTCGCCAAACTGAACCCTCAGACCAGAAACCTAGAATTTGTTGCGCTGAATGGTAAGTCGGGTTACAGCATTAATATCGATGATGACGGAGACATTTGGTATGGCGGCTACAGCGATGGGCTGTTTGTATATCGCCCGTCAGAAGATAGGGTAATAAAGCAATGGCCATTGTCGCTGACAACGAGAATTGTTTTGGACGACAATGAAAACGCTTGGTTAAGTACGGTATCCGGTTTATTTGTTGCGAATAAACTGACTGGAGACTTAACCAGCATCAGTGAGTTAACGGACAAGATTTCAGATCAAACTGTAGTGACATGGATTTCTCAGTCGAAACGCGGTGGTTATTGGATTGGAACGCAAGCAGCTGGACTCTTCTTTATGTCTAAAGAAGGCAGTGATTTGTCAACGATTAAAGTGACACAAATTAAGCCTGAAAGTCGATTGAGCAATGTATCCATTGGGGCAATTGTTGAAGATGATGAATATGGGCTTTGGATCTCTACAATTGAAGGGATTGCGTATTTAGCACCTGACTTGTCTACCCTTTCTTATTTCGGTGCAGAAAACGGCGCACTGTCTACGGGTTACTATATTGGCTCTGTCACCGTAACTGAAAATAACACAATAATGTTTGGTGGAGCGGAAGGCTTAACACAATTTACTCCCTCACAAGTGGCAAATGTAAAGTGGTCACCTGGAGTGCACCTCACAAACGTTGAAACGGTGAGTAGGAACGAGCAAAACGGAACAACCTATCAGCAAAGACAGCGCCTAGACGAGGTAATCGAACTTAAACATAATGATATTGCGCTCACGATTGAATTTGCCGCCACTGATTATATGAATGCAAACGAACTTACGTATGCCTATAAACTCGCAGACTTTGAGAACAGCTGGCGCTTTACTGACTACAAGACAAGAACGGCCACCTACACCAACTTGGACCCAGGACGCTACCGCTTCACTGTTAAAGCTATAAATCAAGAGAATGAATGGAGCACCAATGCAGCGCAACTTGAAATAGTTGTAGTTCCACCATGGTGGGATAAGCCTATATGGCGTGTGGCGATTACCCTGCTAGGCATGCTGTTGATTTCATCGATGGTGTGGCTGAGGATAGCATCGTTGAAAAAGCGCTCTGCTGAACTTGCACTAAAAGTTGAGGAAAAAACCCGAGACTTAGAGGCGGTCGTAGAAAAGTTAACGCAGCTTTCAACTCAGGACGCATTGACGGGTCTCAAAAATCGTCGCTACTTTACACAAAGAGCCAAGGCAGCATGGCAAAATTATAAACGCCATAATCATACTTTCTCCTTGCTAATTGTTGATATTGATTTCTTCAAGCGTATTAACGATGAATACGGTCATCATGTGGGTGACACAGTACTGGTCAAAATAGCTAGGATCCTGGAAGATAGTTTAAGAGAAAGTGACGTTATTGCGCGATGGGGCGGTGAGGAGTTTCTTATATTGCTGCCTTCATTAAAGGTACAAGAAGCATTTTGGGTGGCAGAAAAGCTACGTAAAACTGTCGCGGATTACGAAATCGATGCTCCCCCCTACTCTGTTTCGGCTACCATAACCTGTGGTGTAGCGGATATACGAGATTACGATAGCGTCGAGGCTTGCATCCACGCCATCGATAAAAAGCTATATGTCGGCAAAGAATCAGGCCGAAATGCGGTGATAAAATAGCCGCTGGCTCATCATCATACCCTTTAGTTTCTCTTCCCCCCATTGCATTGCCGTTTAAATGGCAATGCATGCAGGCAAACGTTTTGTCATGCATTTTATCGCAGTAATTGATCGCTTTCCTTTTTACCCGCCTATGTATTGTGAATTCTTAAGTAGCTTAAGATGAGCGAAATCACCCACAAGGAGGATGAAAACATGGCAAATGTATTAGTAATCGGCGCTTCAGGCCAAATTGGTAAGCAAGCAACAGTGAAATTGTTGGATGCTGGTCACAAAGTCGTAGCGCCAGTAAGAAGCCCAGACAAACTGTCAGATATCCAAAATGCCAACCTCACAGTGGTTGAGCAGGATTTAGAAAAAGATTTTTCAGCACACTTTGAAGGTGTGGACGTTGCGGTATTCACAGCAGGTTCAGGCGGTAGCACTGGCGCAGATAAAACACTTATGATTGATCTTTGGGCGGCCCGCAACGCGGTTAACTATGCAAAGGCGGCGGGGACACCCAAATTTGTTATGGTTAGTTCTATTGGTGCAGACGATCCTGATGCCGTGGAGTCAGCAATAAAACCATATTTGGTTGCCAAACACATGGCCGACGAGCATTTAATTAATAGCGGCTTACATCACGTAATTCTTCGACCTGGCACTTTATTAAATGAACCGGGCACGCATTTAGTACGAACCGATATGCCAAGCAATAGGGACGATGCTGTAATACCAAGAGAAGATGTAGCGACAGCTATTGTCGAAAGCGTTGCAAGAGAAAGTAATGCTGACTTGATCACCTATTTATTTAAAGGTGATACACCAATTTCCCATATTTTCTAGGTGATCGACTTTTCTAGGTGATCGACGCCCTCTCATTTGCCAATGCGTTATCGCGTCTATTTAAGCTAGAGAGGGCTTACTTTTTGCTTAGGTCGCCGGTTTGTATACTGCTGACTTAGGTGGTGCCCAGAATAGGCAGTATCATGCACTCAATATGTGCCTACTTAGAGACTAGAGGTGGTTACCTACGGTATCAATGACTGGCTAACCCAGTTGCCATTTCCGTCTTTTTGATGCCACTCTCGACTTTGAGGGTTACCTCTCAAATTCAGGTAATCTACGCTATCAATAGCCAGCATGATCACGCAAAAGTGAGGTGGAACTACACCAAAATCCCCTTCAACCTGTAGTGCCGAACCATCGTTTCTTGGCGTGCCGGGCTCGCCCCACAAAAACTGCTTTTTGCCTGCATCTGACAATTTATTCCAGTGCTGAGTAACTAAGTCAGCATCTTGATGTAACGTTATTATTGTTGCAGTACAAGAGAAGCGATATTGCTCCCTGGTTTTAGAAAAATACCAACACACCTGCGAGTGAGGATTCTGGCCAAGCTGGTCATATTTATCTGAGCGGGTGTCAGAAATAACCACCAGTTGGTTGTCGTCGGTGATCCCTCTAAAAACCACGGTACGGCAGTACGGTACACCACTACCGTCCACAGTAGCTAACTGAAAGTAACGACTTTCTGGCATACTGCGGGTTTGGTGAAGACTCTTTGTCAACCCTTGTCGCCACTGGGGCATAACCACCTCCGAGAGTAAAATCGCCTATACTTACCGCTACGCGGCTTTCTTCTTCGCAGCTAAAGAAAACAGCGTGTAGAAGTTTTGCGTGGTAATTTCCGCTAATTCTTTTACCGTCACGCCTTTAAGCTCAGCAATAAATTCTGCCACTTCTACCACGTAACCTGGCTGGTTTTGTTTACCTCGATGAGGAACTGGCGCAAGCCATGGTGAGTCAGTTTCAATAAGTAGTCGCTCTAAAGGGATCGCTTTTACCACTTCACGCAATTCATCTGCTGAATTAAAGGTTACGATGCCTGAAATAGAGATATAGAAGTCCATCTCTATTGCTGCCAGCGCCATGTCTAATGACTCAGTAAAGCAATGCAAAACACCTTTAGTGTGCGCAGCTTTGTGTTGGCGGAGTAAGTTAATGGTGTCTTCCCTTGCATCCCGCGTATGAATTATTAACGGCTTTTTAGTTTCGTTAGCTACTTTGATGTGGTCGACGAAAGACGTTAGCTGGACTTCTTTACTTTCCGGACTATAAAAATAGTCCAGCCCAGTTTCGCCAATGGCTACCACTTCTTCACGCTGCGCCTTCTCTAGCAGTTCTTCATAGCTACACGCTTCATCTTGATGTAGTGGGTGCACACCACAAGATACTGATACATCTTCAAACTGACTTACAGCTGCTAACATGCTGTCGTAATCACCAACAGATACGCACACACAAAGGAAGTGTTCAACACCTCGGGTTCTAGCGAAATTTAAGGTTTCAGCCAGCTCTTCTGGCCCTTGCTTAAGTCGGTCTAAGTGACAATGAGAATCTACGAACAAACTACACCTGTTTTAAAAAATTGCTGTCAGACAAAAAGGCTTCGACAAGCCTGCGTTTGCCTATTAACGTTGAAATTGTTTTAGTAACCCAAAAAGTACCATTGATTTGTTTACACCTGCGTGCTGCAGCGTCTTTACCGCATCAACACACGCTTCATAGCGTTTAAAATCAACAGCCTGTTGACGTTTCATGTATTCGTCATGGGCCATCTGTTGACACCACAATGCGATTTGAGGCGCATTGTCCTGCCACTTATTCGCAAGCGTTTGTACTTGCAAATTTGCATCGCCTGCTAAGAGCGCTTGCATACCATCGCTAAAATTGCGATAGCTAATGTCTTCTTCACCACTGAGGGCCTCTTCTACGCGAAGAGGGGCATAACCATAAGCTGCCAGTAACGCTTCGCTTGCATCTTCTACGCCCTTAGCGTTTAAGTAGTTCAAACTATCTGACACTGACGGGAGTGAGAGTATCTGCCGTTCACATCGACTTAATATGGTCGGCATAATTTTATTGATACTGTCAGTGATCAGCAGCAAGAAGGTATTATTTGTGGGTTCTTCTAAGGTTTTCAACAGTGCATTAGCTGCCGCTTCCGTCATGGTATCGGCACGGGGAATCAACAACACTTTATTGCCCCCCATTTGCGCAGTACCTGATAGCTTGCCAATACCCTCGCGAATTTTATCCACCCCTAACTGCTTTTCACTTTCTAAAACATGAAAGTCTGGGTGGTTTCCAGCTTGCCTCAAATGGCAACTTTGACACTGTTCACATGGCCCATTTATGCTTGGCTGCTTACACAATAGCGCATTGCTTAACCCTAACGCGAGTTGGTATTTTCCAATTCCCTTTGGCCCTGTCAGCAATAAACCATGGTGTAGTTTCTTGGCCATATATCGCGACAGTAACGTCGAGAACGTTGTAGCAAACCAAGGCATTACTTGCATTAACCTTTCCCCTGCTGGCTTTCGCTACTTGTGTTCGTCACATAGTCATTGATAATCGCAATCACGTCTTGATGAACCTTTTCCATAGGCTGCATTGCACTGACCACGACGATAGATTCATCTTGCTTAGCAAGAGACAAGTATTTTGCACGAGTTCGTTCGAAAAAGGCGAGCCCCGCTTGCTCAATGCGGTCAAGCTCCCCTCGCCCACGGGCGCGCTCTAGTCCAACCGCAGGCTCGACATCCAGATATAAAGTTAAATCTGGCTTAAACCCTTTAAGGGCGATATCGCTGATGGCCGACATTGTTTTTCCACTGACGCCCCGACCACCGCCTTGATAGGCTTGAGATGACAGGTCGTGTCTGTCACCTACCACCCACGCACCAGCATCAAGTGATGGTAAGATTTTATTGGTAAGTAATTGCACACGCGCCGCATACATAAGAAGTAGTTCAGTCTCCTCACTCACGGTCTCATCCCAGTCGTGTTTTACACATTCTCGAATGGCTTCTGCCATCGGTGTGCCGCCTGGCTCACGAGTTTGCTCAACGCGCTTTCCTGCACCTTTTAATGCTTGAACAATCAGCCCAATCACTGAGCTTTTTCCTGCCCCTTCAAGGCCTTCAACTACAATAAACTTTCCGCGCATTACTTTTTAAACTCTGTTTTTATTTAGCTATAACGTATCGGTTGTCTGCATCAATACGGCTATCGTTTTAACTGGTATTTTCGCACAGCTGCATTGTGTTCAGCTAGTGTCGTAGAAAATTGATGGCTGCCATCGCCCTTCGCCACAAAATAGAGTGCATCCGTTGTCAGTGGGTGCAACGCAGCGTGAATGGCGGCCTTGCCTGCCATCGCGATAGGCGTAGGTGGGAGCCCTTTAATAACATAGGTATTGTAAGGCGTTGCTGTTCGCAAGTGCTTACGGGTAATGTTTCCGTCAAACGTAGGACCGATACCATAAATCACGGTGGGATCAGTTTGAAGACGCATATTTCTGTTTAGCCTATTGACGAAAACGCCTGAAATCATGTCACGTTCCGCAGGCACAGCCGTTTCTTTTTCAATGATACTCGCTAAGATAAGAGCCTCGTAAGGTGTGGCTAACGGCAGTTCGGCATCCCGTAATTCCCATTCGCTAGAGACAAAGTCAATTAGCGCGCGGTGTGCTCTTTTCAATACCTCGCTTGCGGTTGTGCCTTTGGTAAAGAAATACGTATCAGCCAAATATACGCCCTCTGTCTGCGAAACGTTTTCGCAACACCAATCTACACCATTATCCTGAGTGAGCTGGTTTAATTTCCCTTCATTTAAATCAAACACCAAATCTGTGTTTTGTTTAAGCGCCTCAAGCCACTGTGCAAGAGTTAGCCCTTCAACTAGACTCACTGCGAAGAGATGCTCATCGCCCTCAGTAAACAAGGTAAACACATCTACTAGTGACTGCCCTGGGCGCAGCATGTAGGTGCCAGACTTAACAGACGTACTGCCTGCAAAGAATTTGAGCCACACCTTAGCAACAAAGGGCGACACATCGGTCATGCCTATTTTACGCAAGTGTTTCACGGTACGATAAGCGTTACTGCCGCTCTCTATCGTAAATAAGGTTTCACTTTTTAATGCTAGTTCATCGGTAACCTTGCTCGAGACATACATTACGCCAGAGGCTGCCCCAACAACGGCAAGCATGAAAAGAGATAATAGAATAACAATTACCCGCTTCATGCTTGAACTTCCCCTTTCTTCATTGCTTTACATTCCATTTTATTTCTTTTTACTACTAATCTGGTGAAGCTCGTAAAACGTTGACGAACCCCGTTGTGAGAAGTGCGTTTTAGTTAATTTTGAAGCGCAGTCTGAAGCCGTGTCTTTAGCGCTACAATCGCATCGCTTCTTACATCAAAATCGACATAAGAGAAATCCGGCATTTGTATTTTCTGTACCGGCATTACGCCCATTAGTGCATTGGTAATTACCACTGCACTCGCTTTTCGCAAATAAGAAAGGTCATATTCCCCCACGTGAAGCGAACAATTGTCGTTTAACAGCGAATCAATAAGACACTGCCTGACTACGCCATTGACACCGCTTCCTTTCAAAGACGGGGTATACCATTGTTCATTGAGGTAGAAAAATACATTGCCAGCACTCGCTTCAATAATGTTATCTTGGGTATCGCAAACAATAGCATCGTGTACGCCAGCGTCGTCTACTTCGTGCTTAATTAAGACTTGTTCTAGCCTGTTCATATGCTTTACACCCGCAAGCAATGGTTGAATGGCTAACCGCGTTTGAGCGCATATTACCGTTGCACCTTCATTCGCAAGACAATCGTAATGGACAGGGTAAGGGTGCTGGCTAAATCTGACTAATGCTTCACTGTCTTCGCTTCGCGCATACCCCCTTCCGGCTTGACCTCCCGACACGTGAACTTTTAGCACATATTTTGGAGAAGCGTTATCACCTGAACCGCTCTTTATCGTCTTAACCTGTTCAGCAATTGCGGCTTCAAGCGCGCGGATATCAATATTGAGCTTGATGGCTGCCGCATCGTGCTCTAAACGTGAAATATGATAAGGCAATAATTCTACTTGATGTTCACTTACCAACAATGTGGTAAACACACCGTCGCCATAATTAAACGCCCTGTCACTTGATGAAATAGGCGTAGCGCTAGGAATAATTCTCACTGCCTACTCTTGTTCGCCGTTATTGTGATTGTTGGAAGTATACCAACTTGCGTTGGTCAGACAACGTCTAGCTGAATTGATTTGGCTGTAGCTGTGCTCAAAGAGACCTGAGTTTTATGATATTTACTGCGAAATTTAACTGTATAAACAACAAAAGGCAGCCGAAGCTGCCTTTTAAATATACGTGAAGTTCACTTAATCAGCGATAAGTACGCTATATTAGTTACGCCGTATTAGATACGCTTGAAAATCAATGATCCGTTCGTACCGCCAAACCCGAATGAGTTACACAGTGCGTAGTCTTCATTGAATGCTTTCGCTTTGTGTGCAACAAAGTCTAAGTCGCAGCCTTCACCTGGTTCATCCAAGTTAATGGTTGGCGGCGCCATTTTGTCACGCAGTGCCAAAATAGTGAAAATTGCCTCAACTGAACCGGCGGCCCCTAGCAAATGGCCTGTCATTGACTTGGTAGAGCTAACAAGTAGCTTGTGAGCATGGTCATTGAACACGCGTTTTACTGCTGCCACTTCCGCAATGTCACCTGCAGGCGTAGACGTACCATGTGCGTTAACATAGCCGATTTCGCTTGCATCCAACTTCGCATCATTTATCGCGTTTTGCATAGACGCTGCCGCACCTTCTCCATCTTCAGGTGGAGAAGTCATGTGGTATGCGTCGCCGCTCATGCCAAAACCAACCAGTTCTGCATAAATGGTCGCGCCACGCGCTTTGGCTGCTTCGTATTCTTCTAGCATTACCACGCCAGCGCCCTCACCCATGACAAAACCATCGCGGTCTTTATCCCATGGGCGGCTTGCTGCTTGTGGGTTGTCGTTGCGAGATGACAACGCACGTGCTGCGGCAAAACCAGCCATGCCTAGCGGAGTAATAGACGCTTCTGCGCCTCCGGCCAACATGGCATCAGCATCGCCATAAGCAATTGTTCTTGCGGCAATACCAATGTTATGAACGCCTGTTGTACAAGCAGTCACAACGTTTAAATTCGGTCCTTTCAACCCTTCCATGATAGACAAAAAGCCTGAGATCATGTTGGTAATGGTTGAAGGTACAAAAAATGGCGATACGCGCTTAGGACCGCTATTTGTCAGTTTCAAATGGTTTTGTTCAATTTGTTCTAAACCACCAATACCTGAACCAATAGCTACACCTACACGATGCGCATTATCTTGTGAAATAGTTAAACCAGAATCGACCAAGGCTTGCTTGCCTGCTGCTATACCCAGCTGGATAAAGCGGTCCATTTTCTTGGTTTCTTTCTTTTCAATGTATTCCTGCGGATCAAAATCATTAATTTGACCTGCGAAACGGGTTGAATAGTTACTACAATCGAAATGGGTGATTTCACCGATGCCGCTTTCGCCCGCGAGCAATTTGCGCCATGTGTCTTCGCTATTAAGACCTAATGGTGAAAGCATTCCAAGACCAGTAACCACTACGCGACGTTTTGTCACAAAAAGCCCTCGCTTTGGAACTAAGGTAGGAGATACAAAAACGGCTCTGTTAGAAGAGCCGTTTTGTCGCTACTTAAGACTTAAGCGTCTTTGTTAGCGTTGATGTAATCAATTGCTGATTGAACAGTAGTAATTTTTTCTGCTTCTTCGTCAGGAATTTCAGTATCGAATTCTTCTTCCAAAGCCATTACTAGCTCAACAGTGTCAAGTGAATCAGCGCCTAAATCGTCAACGAATGAAGCTTCTGCTTTTACTTCTTCTTCTTTCACGCCAAGTTGTTCAACGATGATTTTCTTAACGCGTTCTTCAATGTTACTCATAATTCTAGGTTTCCCTTAAACGTCACTAGATAATAAAAGTGCCGCTAGTTTATTTTGCAAGGTACATCCTTGCAAGCACCAGTTTAAACAAATTTTCTGGTCAAACCAGCGACATTCGAAATTCGTAAAATACTATTTTTACATCCAAGTTCGGGTAAATACCACCCCAAACTAAGGAAAATTCGCAATTTTTGCGAATTTACCCCATATACATACCACCATTTACATGGATAGTTTCGCCTGTAATATAGGCTGCACCATCGCTTACTAAAAAGGCAACAGTGGCTGCAATTTCATCAGGCTCGCCTAATCGGTTAGCCGGAATATCTTTGAAAATGGCTTCTTTTTGGTCATCAGTCAGCGCTTTTGTCATATCGGTATCGATAAAACCAGGCGCTACAACGTTGATGGTAATACCACGAGAAGCCACTTCACGCGCCATAGATTTAGAAAAGCCAATGACCCCTGCTTTCGCTGCAGCGTAGTTTGCCTGTCCGGCATTACCTGCACTGCCCACCACTGAACCAATGTTCACGATGCGACCAAAACGCTTCTTCATCATACCGCGAAGTACCGCTTTTGACAGTGTGAAAATTGAGGTTAAGTTGGTGTCGATAATATCCTGCCACTCGTCATCTTTCATGCGCATTAGCAGATTATCACGTGTGATACCGGCATTATTGACCAAGATATCGATACCACCATGTGCTTCATTGATCGCTTTAATCGTGGTATCTACGCTTTCTTTGTCGGTGACATTTAGTGCAAAGCCTTTGCCGCCGAATTCAGAAAGATAATCGCTGATCGCTTGCGCACCATTTTCACTGGTTGCGGTTCCGATAACTGTAGCACCTTGCTGAGCAAGCTGCGTGGCAATCGCTTTGCCTATACCTCGGCTTGCGCCGGTAACAAGCGCAATTTTACCGTCTAATTGACTCATTGCGTTTCCTTATTGTTTTAATGCTTCAACACCATCAGGTGTATTAACTGCAAGAGATTCTAGGCTCTTGTCGATACGTTTGTTCAATCCAGTAAGTACTTTACCTGGACCTACTTCAATAACGCGCTCAACGCCCGCTGCCGCCAAATATTCAACAGTACGTGTCCATTGAACGGGGCAATATAGTTGTCTCACTAATGCGTTCTTGATTGCATCACCTTGGGTTTCTATAGTGACATCAACATTGTTCACAATATTGATTGCAGGCTCATTAACGTTCAATGACGATAATGCGTCTTCTAACTTATCTGCTGCAGGACGCATTAACTCACAGTGTGAAGGAACGCTTACCGCAAGAGGAAGTGCGCGCTTTGCGCCCGCTTCTTTACACGCATTAGCAGCTTGCTCTGCGGCGTTCTTTTCCCCTGCAATAACCACTTGGCCTGGAGAGTTAAAGTTAACTGGTGCAACTACATCGCCTGTAGCAATAGCAGTTTGCTGACAAATATCCGCAATGGCGGCATCGTCTAATCCGATAATGGCATACATGGCACCTGCACCTGCTGGTACAGCTTCTTGCATGTATTTACCACGGGCTTCCACAAGCTTGATAGCATCAGCAAAATCCATGGCGCCGCCACATACTAATGCTGAGTACTCACCAAGGCTGTGACCCGCTAGGTAATCTACATCGATGCCCTGCTCGCGAATAACACGCCAAATTGCTACGCTAGCAGCAAGCAACGCTGGTTGAGTGATATGGGTTTCGTTAAGTTTACCGTCTGTATCATTTTGGACTAAATCCCACAGATCGTAGCCGAGCGCGTCAGAGGCTTCTTTAAACGTTGCTTCGATAATCGGAGAAGTCTCAGCAAGTTCCTTTAGCATACCTACGCTTTGAGAACCTTGTCCTGGAAATACACAGGCTGTCTTTGTCATGTCGATTCCTTATTATTTTTAATTTACTAGAAGCGAGAAAACGTCGGAGTTGGAGTGCCCCTTAACGAGGCAAATATCACCAAGGCAAATATCTGCAAGGCTAATAGCGTACAAGCGCCGATGCCCAAGCAAATCCGCCTCCGAAGGCTTCTAGTAATAAGTGCTGTCCGCGTTGAATGCGCCCGTCTCTGATAGCTGTATCAAGCGCTGTAGGCACAGTAGCAGCAGAGGTATTACCATACTGCTCTAACGTAAGCACTACTTGATCAAGAGACATATTCAGCTTTTTAGCTGTCGCTTTAATAATTCTAAAGTTTGCTTGGTGAGGTACTAACCAGTCAAGATCAGATTTTTGCATACCGTTGGCAGCAAGGGTTTGTTCCACCACTTCTGAAAGCTTGGTTACCGCAACCTTAAAGACTTCATTACCACGCATCACACCCCAGTTCTCGTGAACCGACTGCTCGTCACCACGGGTTGGATTACCCACGTACAGCAAATCGCCATGAGAGCCTGATGCGTTGATATGTGTGGAAAGAATGCCAGGTTCATCACTCGCTTCAATAATCGTTGCGCCCGCTGCATCGCCAAACAAGATAACCATGGTTCTGTCTTCAGGGTTTATCAAGCGGCTCAAACAGTCGGTACCGACTACAAGAATACGTTTCGCCATGCCAGACTTAATGTATTGATCGGCAACACTTAATGCGTAGCAGTAACCTGCACATGCAGCAGCTACGTCAAATGCAGGGATACCGTCAATATCAAGAATGCGTTGAATTTCACATGCTGTGCTTGGAAGCGCATAGCGACCACTTGTGGTAGCGCACACAATCATGTCGATAGATTTCGGGTCAATGCCAGCCATCTCAATGGCTTTCTTACTGGCTTCTGCCCCCATGGTAGCAGCGGTTTCATCTGCTCCAATAATACGTCGCTCTTTTATCCCGGTACGGTCAGTGATCCATTCGTCACTGGTGTCCACCATTTGCTCTAAATCTGCGTTTGTACGCACGTCGCTGGGATAATAGCTACCTGTTCCTATAAAGCGTGAATATTTGCTCAAAGCTGCTCCAACAATACCGTTTCTATCTTTGTCTTTATCTTTTCAGGTAAATGCATCTTTGCTTCTTTCATTGCTTGCACGATGGCGTAATAAAAGGCGTCTTTTTGTGCATTTCCGTGACTCTTGATAACAATGCCGCGCAATCCTATCAGACTCGCACCGTTATACTGGTCGGGGTTCACGCTGTTATAGATAGATTTCAGTAATGGGAAGGCAATTTTTGCCAATAATCGGGTATAAAAGTTCTTCTGTGACTGGCGTTTTACTTCGTTTATCACTAACTTAGCCAGCCCTTCGCTCGATTTAAGCGCTACATTTCCAGTAAAACCGTCTGTTACCACTACATCGGCATGATCGGTGAAAATGTCGTCGCCTTCTACATAACCAATATAGTTTATGCCTGGCGCATCTTTAAAAAGCTGGTCGGCAGATTTTACCTGTGCGTTACCTTTAATATCTTCTTCGCCTACGTTCAACAAGGCAACCCGTGGCGATGCTATGCCCGCCACCTCTTGCGCAAGCACTGAGCCCATAACGCCGTATTGGAAAAGAATTTCAGGCGTACAGTTCACGTTTGCGCCTAAATCTAAAAGAAATACGTTATGGTGCCCTGTTGTAGGCATCATGTTAATGAGTGCGGGCCTATCAATGCCTGATAAGGTTTTAAGCAAATAGAACGATAAGGTAAGCAGTGCACCGGTATTACCTGCGCTTACGCACGCGTTTGCCTCGCCACTTTCGACAAGTTCAATAACGCGACGCATAGAAGAATCTTTCTTGTTTCGTAGCGCTGACGTTGGCGCTTCGCCCATCTCAACGACTTGTGAGCAATGCACAATAGTAACGCGGTTTCGTTCAGCGTTGGTAAGGGGCTGTATACCTGCTTTGATGGTATCTTCATCACCGCATAACGTGAAGTGCACGTCTGGGTGAAGTTGAATAGCCTTTACGGCTGCGGGAAGGATAACAGGGGGACCATGATCGCCCCCCATGATATCTAACGCGATGGTTAGTTTAGACAAAATGTAGTCGCCGTATTACGCGCCGATTACTTTCTTGCCTTTGTAATAACCGTCAGCGGTCACGTGGTGACGACGGTGAGTTTCGCCCGACGTTGAATCGACAGACAAAGTCGCGCCTGTCAATGCATCGTGTGAGCGACGCATACCGCGCTTAGAACGCGTTTTACGATTTTGTTGTACTGCCATAACTTACTCCTGGTCTCGCTTAAGTTCTTTCAAAACCGCGAAAGGGTTTTGTCGCTCTTGTTCCGGTTCAATCTTTCCAAACGACATATCGTCTTGCTTCACTGTACACTCCGACTCTGCATGAAGGGGCACAATTGGCAAAGATAACAGTAGCTCGTCTTCAAAAATTTGAAGCAGATTAACTTCTCCGTGGTCGTTGACCTCTACCGGTTCGTAAGCCTCGGGAATGATGTCATCGCTTTCCTGTTCTTCTCCCTGCACTGGAGTAAAACAGAATTCCGCTTCCACGGGATAATCGAGTTCACCATTACACCTTTGACAGATAAGTGTTACCTGCGTGGCTAGATGGCCGTGAAAGACAGTAAGACCCTGCGCGTCTTTTTCGAACTGTACTTCTGCGTCCACATAGTCATTGCATCGGACAACTGCTTCACTCAATCGTTCCATATCTTTAGACGCAATCACGCCCCGGTAATCGGAACGTTTCATGGCACTTTTAGTCGGTTCAACCGAATGAGGGAGTTTCACTTTCTGCATAGGGCGCGCATGATATAGGGTCAACCCCTTCCTGTCAAAGCAAAATTGCGTTTTAACCTACAATAAAACGCTGTATGTGGTACGCAGTGATAATGTAACATTGCACTACTAACTGAAAGTACGCAACATATTGATTTTATAAAAGGAGTAATTGTGGCCTCCCTTGTTCTTGCCTCATCATCGCAATACCGAAAAATGTTGCTCGCCAACATTGGTATTCAGGTAGACACCCACGCACCAGATATTGACGAAAC
This sequence comes from Alteromonas sp. DY56-G5, assembly GCF_041414725.1. Lineage (NCBI taxonomy): Bacteria > Pseudomonadati > Pseudomonadota > Gammaproteobacteria > Alteromonadales > Alteromonadaceae > Alteromonas > Alteromonas sp. DY56-G5. Next base: position 63,933 of record NZ_JANHZQ010000017.1, read on the forward strand.
GCCTTTTGCGAACGAAAGCCCTACTGCATTGAGTTTACGTTTAGCCGAACAAAAGGCGCACAAGGTTGCCGCTGAATTAGAAAAGGTAAATAACGACACCATTATTATAGGTAGTGATCAAGTAGCTTTGGTCCAAACCGATGCGAGCCCGCAGCTACTTGGCAAGCCTGGCACGTTTGAAAATGCAGTAAACCAGCTAATGGCATGCCAAGGTAAGCAAGTGTCATTTTATACTGCACTTTGCCTTCACCAACCTAGCGCTAGTAAAACGATAACACAGGTAGATGAAACACGCGTTTTCTTTCGCCATAACAGTGAAGCTGCCATTCGCGCCTACGTAGATAAAGAGCAACCACTCGATTGCGCCGGCAGTTTTAAAAGCGAAGGTTTGGGTGTATTACTGTTCGATAAAATAGAAAGCCGCGACCCTAACAGTTTAATCGGTCTTCCGATAATGCTGCTAAATGAATTACTGGGCGCACACTTCGATACCGATTTATTAGCAATGGCTGCACAGTAAGCCACTAATTCTGTCAGAGCAGTTGTATCAAAGCAGTGCTACAAACCAGCGCTATTTGAATAGCGCTGTTTCTAGTTCACTTATAGAGTGTACAAGTGCAACAGGTAACAACGCTTCTAAATGAACCAGCGCTATTTGAATAGCGCTGTTTCTAGTTCACTTATAGAGTGTACAAGTGCAACAGGTAACAACGCTTCTAAATGAACCTGCGCATGTACACCGTATGACACACCTATCCTATCCATACCAATCGTTTTCGCCATTTGCATGTCGTAGGTTGTGTCGCCAATCATCACGGCGTCTTTTATTTCATAGCCCAGTTCATCAAGTAACTGTAGCAGCATGTCGGGCGAAGGCTTAGATTCTGCCTCATCGGCGGTACGTGACGCACTAAAGAAAGGACCCGTCCCTGTTTGTGCCCACGCTCGATCAAGACCGCGGCGCGCTTTACCTGTCGCAACGGCCAATGTGCATCCCGCTTCTTTCAAATTGCTAAGTAACTGTTCAACGCCATGAAACAAAGGACACGGCGTTGTATCGCGAGTGACAAATGCCTCTTTATAGGCGGCGACTAAACGCTCGGCTAACTCATCGTCTTTGATATTAAAAAGCTGTTTAATGGCAGGCTTTAAACTTATACCAATAATGTGACCTACTTCGTCGTAGGTAGGAACAGGCATATCACACTGCTTTGCAGCAAGCTGCATGCAGCTAACAATTTTTGCCGCCGAATCCATGAGCGTGCCATCCCAATCGAAGATAACAAGTTTGTACTTAGGCAGTGTTTTATCTAACGAAATGAAAGGCTGTGTTTCCACAGCCTGTTTTTTTGAATGCATAACTTACAGCGCTTTAAGTGTATTTGAGAGTGTGTCGTCTAATGGCGCGGTGAATGTCACGCGCTCTTCAGTCGCTGGGTGCAGGAATGAAATACTGCGAGCGTGAAGGAACAGTCTATTCAGCCCTTTCTGGCGCATTGCCGCGTCGAAATCCGCATCACCGTATTTTGGGTCACAAGCAATAGGATGACCCGCATGCAAACAGTGAACGCGAATTTGGTGGGTTCTACCTGTAATAGGCGACGCTTCAACCAAGGTTGCACCTGCGTATTCCTCTAATATGCGATAGCGAGTTTCTGACGGTTTACCATCGTCGCTTACACTTACCATGCGCTCACCTGATTGCAGCACATTTTTACGAAGCGGCGCTTTAACTTTAAATCGAGTTTTAGGCCACTCACCTGCAACTAGCGCATTATATCGCTTGTCCATTTTGCCAGTGCGAAGCTGCTCATGCATGTGGCGAAGGGCAGAACGTTTTTTAGCAATTAAAATGCAGCCCGACGTGTCACGGTCTAATCGGTGTACCAATTCCATAAATTTGGCATCGGGACGCAAGGCTCTTAAGCCTTCGATTAAACCAAAACTCAAGCCACTTCCTCCGTGAACTGCCATTCCCGATGGCTTGTTGATAACAAGTATACGGTCGTCCTCGAAAAGGATATGCGACTCTAATGATGCAATTTTATCGAGCTTTGGCGATGGCGCAGGCGCACCTTCCGACACGCGAACCGGTGGTATTCTGATTAAATCGTCGGCTTGTAACTTATATTCAGGCTTAACACGACCTTTATTCACCCGCACTTCACCTTTGCGTAAAATGCGATAAATCATGCTTTTCGGCACACCTTTTAGCTGGGTGCGCAAAAAATTATCGATACGTTGACCAGCCAAGTCGGCTTCAACCGTTACAAAACGTACTTTTTGGGGAGCTTCTTCTTTCATAGAAGCATTATACCCTATTGCAAAGTGCCCAACATACTGAAAGTTACGTTTTACTAAATAATTATTATATCAGCGCTTAGCTAGGACTTAGAAAACCCACCTTTGCGCATACTTTTTATCCAAAGCGCATGTTTTCTGTATTTAACATCTCAATTTATGGGATTTATTCATTCGCTTTCCTTGCTAAAATTTGACTTTTAGTGCGATAATTATCGATGTTTTTAACACGATTAAATTCACGTAAAAAGAAAGGTGTGGAACAGGCATTTCGTTGCCGCACTTTAACAATGTGAAACACAGCGTTATAAAAACATCAACAAGACCGAAAATCAGCACGCATCTGAGTGTGTTGTTTTAACTTGTAAACGATAAAAGCATGGTTTGAGCGTCGGTGACATCAGCAATGATAAGTGTTCGATGAAATAACACATTCATACCGACCCCGCGAGAGAGGCAACGACTACACTGCCGTAAAAAGCGAGGCCATGCTTGCGAACATAAAATAAGTTTGCCGTTTAGCTAACAGAATTAAATGACAATTGAGTGGCAAAAATGATGCCGCTTGAAAAAATGAAATGAGTAATAAGGGCTAGTCGCTCCCGACATCCTTAAAGCAGTGTGAACATGAATGCATCTGTACGATTATACGTGTCAATTCACGGTCGTATGGGTTTGCGCTTAAGATAAAGGCGCTTGTTTATTCGCGTGAGTGTTTGCCCACCAGGGATAATGCGACGTTACAACAAGGTCCCCGTCCAGCCGTGAGGTTGCGCGGTGAGGGTTTGCACATGTCACTTTAATTTTGTGTCTTAACGGCTGTACGAAAACAGAGTTAGATACAATGAAAAGAATGTTAATTAATGCAACTCAGCAAGAAGAGTTGCGCGTTGCTCTTGTCGATGGGCAACGGTTGTATGATTTAGATATAGAAAGTCCAGGACACGAGCAGAAAAAAGCGAACATCTACAAAGGTAAAATTACCCGCGTTGAACCCAGCTTAGAAGCTGCTTTTGTTGACTACGGTGCAGAGCGCCATGGCTTCCTACCCCTCAAAGAAATTGCCCGCACTTACTTCCCTAAAGGTTACAAATTCGAAGGCCGCCCTAACATCAAAGATGTGATTAAAGAAGGCCAAGAAGTAATTGTTCAAATTGATAAAGAAGAGCGCGGCCAAAAAGGCGCTGCATTAACTACATTCTTATCGCTTGCAGGCAGTTACCTAGTACTTATGCCAAACAACCCTCGCGCTGGCGGTATTTCACGCCGAATAGAGGGCGACGAGCGTACAGAGCTTAAAGAGTCACTAAGCAAATTGGACCTTCCTGAAGGTATGGGTTTGATTGTCCGCACTGCGGGCGTTGGTAAATCTTACGAAGAGCTAGAGTGGGATTTAAAAGTACTGCTTACCCATTGGGAAGCTATCTCTAGCGTTGCTGAAGAACGTGAAGCCCCTTTCTTAATTCACCAGGAAAGTAACGTAATTGTTCGTGCTATCCGCGACTACCTACGTCGCGATATTGGCGAAATCCTTATCGATAAAACCAGTATTTATGAGCAAGCTTTACAGCACATTCAATTAGTGCGCCCTGACTTTGCAAACCGCGTAAAGCTCTATCGTGGTGAAGTGCCGTTATTTAGTCACTACCAAATCGAAAGCCAAATTGAGTCTGCATTCCAACGCGAAGTGCGTTTGCCTTCTGGCGGCTCAATTGTTATCGACCCAACAGAAGCACTAACCTCTATAGATATTAACTCTGCCCGTGCAACAAAAGGTGGTGATATTGAAGAGACAGCGCTTAACACAAACCTAGAAGCGGCAGACGAGATTGCCCGTCAACTGCGTCTTCGTGACCTAGGTGGATTGGTTGTAATCGACTTCATTGATATGACGCCAGTACGTCACCAACGTGAAGTTGAAAACCGCATGAAAGACGCGGTGAGAAGCGACAGAGCACGAGTGCAATTGGGTCGCATTTCTCGCTTTGGCCTTTTGGAAATGTCTCGCCAGCGTTTACGCCCTTCTTTAGGCGAATCAGCGCATCACGTGTGTCCTCGCTGTTCTGGTCACGGTACCATTCGAGGCACTGAGTCTTTGGCACTGTCTATTCTTCGTATTTTGGAAGAAGAGAGTATTAAAGAAAACACGGGGCAAATTGAAGCACAGTTGCCTGTTCCAGTTGCGACGTATTTACTGAACGAAAAGCGTAAGTCTATTCAGCTTCTAGAAAAGCGCCACGGTGTTGACTTGCTACTTATTCCTAATGCGAACCTAGATACACCGCACTACCAGGTATTACGCAGACGTCCAGATGACGTTATATCTGAAGCGAGTTACGACGTAGAGTTAATGCCTGCGGTAGAAGCTGAGACGGAAACAACGACTTCTGCTCCGGTTAAGCGCGAAGAGCCAGCACTGAAAGGCCTTGTTGCGCCAACGGCTGCGCCTGTTGTAGCGCCAAAAGAAGAGCCAGCGAAGAAAGCCGACGATGTGCCTTCGCTATTTGCTCGATTTGGTAAGTGGATTAGCGATTTATTTGGTAGCGAAAGCGAAGAAGAAACCAATAAAGACAAGAAGCCACAGTCTGGTAATAAAAATAGAAACAACCGCAGCCGCAATAATGACGACCGTCGCCGCAAGCCGCGCAACAAGAACAATCGTCGTGGCAATCAGTCTCAAAACAGAGACCAAGGTAAAGACCAAAATCGCGATGGTGAGCAGAATGATAATCGCAAACCGCGCGGCGATCAGCAGCGAGACCAGCGCCAAGATCAAGATGATAAGCGCAATAACAAAGGTCGTAAGCCTCGTAAGGCACAACAACCTCGCGATGAGCAACAAAAGCCTAAGCACGAGAAGCAAGACGGCGAGCAGCAAGAAAACCAAGCGCAGAAGAAGCGTGAAGTTGCTGAACGCAGAAAACGTCGTGACAAGCGCCGCAGCGTCCGTGTGAAGAAAGATGACAACGGGGCAACTACTGTTGAACAAAACGAAGCCCAGGCTGCGCAAGTAGTTAAAGAAGCGCCATCGCAGCACAAAGCTAAAGCTGACGCCAAGCCTAAAGCGCCGAAAGCAGAGTCACCGGTTGAAAACACTGCTGAACAGAAGAAGGATGAGCAAAAGCCAACAGTGAAAGCAGAGAAAAAGTCAGCTGAAAAACCTGCTGAAGCGAAGCCAGTATCGGATGCTGTTAAGGGTGAAGGTGACTCATCAGCGATAACTAGTGATGCCGTTGATGGCACTGATGCGAATACCGACGCTAACAGTGAAGAGCATGGTCAAAAACGTGAAGGCCGTGGCCGTTCACGCCGCTCTCCACGTCACGTTCGTGCGGCTGGCCAACGTCGTAAGAAAGAGTCGCAGCAAGTTGACGATTCAGACACGCAAGCTAAACAGCCTGGTGAGTTGTCACCGCAGCAGCCAGAAGCAGAAGTTGAAGCGACAGCTAAGACAGATGCACCTGTTGTCGAAGAAACACAAGCAAAAGAGCCTGGGCAGTTAGCGCCAGCTGAAGAGCAACCTGTTTCTAAGCAAGAGAAAGCAAAGCTTGACGTTGAAGCCGTTCAGGACGAACTTCAGTTTGATGCAGAGCCTTTAGCGGGTAAAGAGCCTTCAGCGGGAAATAAGCCTTCAGCGGATGCAGAGCCGTCTGCGAACGATAAACCTTCGGAAGCTGTAGACTCAACTGATGAAGTAACGTCAGCAGACGATAACGCGACAACTGAAGCTAAACTGGCTAAAGAAGCTCAAACTTCAGTGCAAGAAAGCAACGTTGAAGAAACAGCTCCGGCAGCACAAGCGGAACCGGCAGTTGAAGCTAAAATAACGCAAGCTGATACGGCGTCAGAAGCTAAAGACGAAGCAACGGCATCGCCAGAGCAAGTTGAAATAAACTTGGCTGACGCACCTGTAGTTGCAGAACCAGAAGCACAGGTACAAGAGGCGAAAGCAGATACGCCAGCGACTAAAGAAGAAGCTGAAACAACAGCAGCGCCTTCTTCGAGCCTAGCAGCGAGTGGCAAAGGAAAGCGTGGTGCATCGCACCCTATGGCATTGCCTGCAGCAGTAAACGACGCATTTGTTGATGTAGCGCTTACCGCTAAAGCTGACGACACACGACCTGCACTCGCAGTATCGGGTAAAACTGCAGCCATGTCGCACGTAACGTCACGTGCATCAGCAGTAACAACGCTTCCTCAGTCGGTAGATGACGTTGCCGAAGTAGCAGCAGTGGCTGAATAATTTTCAGTCGCTAGTGCGCTACTAGCTAATTGACGTAAAAGCCGCTTTCGAGCGGCTTTTTTGTTTGTTAGTGTATGTTTAACATCGAGTCCGAGTTGAGAATAAAATGTCAGATACGGTAAACCAGCAGTATATAGATTGGTTAAGCCAAGTATGTAACGCGCAAGTATTAGACACACAAATGATTCAACCTCTTTGGAGTGGCTACGGAGCATGCTTTCGTGCCACTTTGGGCTATCCCAATAGTACTTTTTCAAAGAACCAGGACGAGAGAAGCCCTTTCCAAGAAAGCCAGTATCACCAAGCTCAACAAAACCCACTTGGCGCGCAACAAGGTGGAGACGAAGCAGCGCTAAAAGTAGTTGTGAAATGCGCCACTCCGCCACACAGGCTCTCACACCCTAAAGGCTGGAATGGTGAAGCTAGCCACAACCGTAAGTGCCAATCTTTTAAGGTAGAGAACTGTTTTTATAGCGACGTTCAAGTCCAAACTGATGCGTCGTGCCGTACAGCTAAATGTTTAGGGCACAGCCAACAGGGCGAAGCCTCCCTTCTTGTTATGGAAGACTTAGCACACAGTGGCTATTCTCGAACGGCCTCTTCACTTTCCGCTGCGCAATGCATCACTGTTCTAAAATGGCTTGCCAACTTTCATGCACGCTTTGTCAATGTGAGAGATGAATTTGATAGCCGAAGTTTACAATTATGGCCTGAAGGCACTTATTGGCACTTGGCAACCCGTGAAGATGAGTTCAACGCCATGTCGGATGGATTACTAAAGCAACATGCTGTCGATATATCTACCACGTTAGGCAACGCTCACTATCACACTTTGGTGCACGGCGATGCTAAAGTGGCTAACTTTTGTTTTACCGAAGATTTTTCTGACTGTGCAGCTGTCGACTTTCAGTACGTGGGTTATGGCGCAGGCATAAAGGACGTGGCGTATTTTTTGGGCAGTGCCCTATCAACCCAAACCCACATGAAACATCGTGATGCATTGCTCGATAACTACTTTCAAGCGCTCGAAGATGCGCTACACACTCGATTGGCTAACAATGATAGTTCGGCTTGTTTCAAGCGTGCTGATATTGCGCTTATCATTGCTGAATGGAAGTACCTGTACCCCTTCGCCTGCGCTGACTTTTATCGGTTCTTAGCGGGTTGGAGCCCCGAACACTGGAAAATAGATGAAGAGCTCCAATATCAAACAGATATTGCCTTGTCTATTCTTGAGCGCACGGCTTAAACGATTACGTTTTCATAGTGATCACGACTTTTATGAACGTACTTTTTTTCTCTCTCGCGCCCTTTTTTACGTTCTATTTCTACACCAATTCAGACGACATGTCGCTGGTAGCCCATCTGCTCAGACTTACTATTTTATTGCCGTGAAACTGCACCATTAAATTACGTTTAGCGTATATAGTGACAAATAATCATAACGCTGCTGCCAATGTACAAACGTAAACTCTACCTTTTTGGGCTACTTTCCACTTTTATTCTGTTGATTGCTTTAGCCAGTGCAGCCATATCTGCGCATTTAACGCGCACTAACTTAGCGCAAGCTCAACTCGCTCAATCCCTGCTGTCAGAGCACCAGCAGTTATCAAGTATTTCCTACAGGCTTTTCAAACAGCTAACCGATGAGCTTATTTTTGGCAAGAATGCGAACCAAGCGAAAGTGAGAAACAAACAACAACAAATAGAAAACTCGTTGAACCGTATAAAATCTCTGGAACTTGCCCAACGCGAAGCACTAGGGCTTGAGGCAACATTAGGAAGTGTTGAAGATACCGATGAACTTGAAGCGCTGATTCAAGGCATTGTGGAAGAGTTTAGAGCTATTGCGCTAAGTAACGACAGTACTCCACTTAATCAACAGCAGCGCCTTCAAACATTACTTGAAGTAACTATCGACAACCAGTTTAGGGAGGCCATCAACTCTGCAGTAAACCGCCAAACAGGCGTTGTATCGCGCATTAACGCTAGCATTGAAACGCTAAACAGCAGCATTGTGTGGTTTACTATCAGTTTAGGCCTTATCACCTGTCCTTTCATTCTGCTGGGTTGTTATTGGCTATTCAATGCCCTGTATCAGCCGCTTACAGTTATTCGCACGGGTACCGATGCCATTGCCTCGGGAAACTACCACTATCGATTGCCTGAAACCCTGGATAGCGAATTTACTGACTTGGTTAAAGCACTAAATTCGATGATAGCGCGACTACAAGAACACGAAGACCAGGCTGATGCCCATCGTAAGCACTTAGAGTTTGAAGTGGAGAGCCGAACCCGGGCTTTAAAAGAAGCAAACAATAAACTCACTCAGCTGGACGCAAAGCGCCGACAATTTATGGCTGATGTAAGTCACGAATTGCGCACGCCGTTAACCATTATTCGTGGCGAAGCGCAGGTAACCCTTAGGCAGTCTGCGGCTAGCAACGAGATTTATAAAGAAACGCTAGAAACCATACTTGAGCAAGCCGTGAACTTAAGTAAGTTGGTTGATGATTTGCTGCTGCTAGCGCGTGCCGAGATGCACGAATTTACTGTAGATCTGGTTAAATCTGACTTACATAACCTGCTTACACAAAATATGGCGTTATGGCAAAAGCTCACAAAGCCAAGAGACTTAGATCTTAAATGGCTTGCCAATAATGAGGTCCAAGTGCTCATCGACAAAGACAGAATTGTGCAGGTACTGACCATCCTTATCGAAAACGCGCACAAATATTCTTATCCCGATACGCCCATTGTGCTGCGCGTTGAGAGCGAAGGCCCGAATATCAACGTATCGGTCATTGATAGCGGTGAAGGCATTTCGTCAAGTGATTTGCAGCACGTTTTTGAACGCTTCGTTAGGTTAAAGCGCAAAGGCAATGGAATGGGGCTAGGTTTGTCTATCGCTAAAGCGATAGCAGAAGCCCACCACGGTACATTGAGTGCGCATTCCACATTAGGTAAAGGCTCGCAGTTCACGTTGACGCTGCCAGTTTTACAAGACCACGCGACTAGGGCCTGATGACCGTTACTGTACATTTTTGCAGCGGTCAACAGGCTCCAATAACAACCGTTAAGTAACTTCGAACGACTAGGATCATAACAACAATGAAAATTCTTATTGCTGATGACGAAGCCCCCTTGCTACGCTTTCTATCACGAGGCTTAAGCGCTGAAGGTTTTGAGTGCATCGAAGAGTCGGCATTACACAACTTAGTCACGCGCATTCGCCATGAAGCCCCTGCTATTATTGTACTTGATCGCATGTTTGGTGATGAAGATAGCGTAGAGCTGCTGCCCGCAATCAAGTCGCTTCCCCATGCCCCTATGGTTTTGTTGCTAACCGCGGTGGACGAAGTACGCGAGCGCGTGAATGGTTTAAAACAAGGCGCGGATGACTATTTGTGCAAGCCATTTGACTTTGACGAACTACTTGCGCGCATAACGGCCTTAAGCCGAAGAGTGACGAATACACCGGTTACCCAATTAGGCCTCACCATCGGACCGTTAAACATCGATGACGAGTCACGTATTGCGACATTGTCTGGGGAAGAGATTTCGCTCACCAAACTAGAATACGACATGCTCTACTACTTCGCAGAAAATGCTGAAAAAGTGCTGTCTCGAGAACGCATATTAAGTCGAGTATGGCGAAGTCACAGCGATCCGTTAACTAATGTTGTTGATGTGTATATCAGTAGGCTGCGACAAAAACTTCACAGCAGTGATGCCATATTTATTGAAACTCTGAGAGGCAACGGCTATCGGTTGACCACCAGAAAATAGTCGTTTCGTCTCATTAGCTATTGCATTCATGTGTTATCCCGCCTAATTTGAACACTCGTTCAATATTTATATAAAGGATAATTATGGCTCGCTCACCTTCTTCATTACTCTCAAGGCTATGTTGCGCAACCGCTGTAGGCATTAGTCTATTGTCATCACCAGTCTTCGCTCAGACAGACACCAGAAGTGCCGCGCAGCCTGATAAGAATACAGCAATGTCTGCACGGGAATTGCGAGCACCAAAGGTTATCTTTTTCGATGTTAATGAGACCTTGCTTGACCTCACCGCCATGCGCAGCTCGGTAGGCGAAGCCTTGGGCGGTCGAGATGATTTGTTGCCACTGTGGTTCTCTACTATGCTGCATCATTCACTGGTTGATTCAACGACTGGCCGCTTTCATACCTTTGGAGAAATTGGCGTTGCCTCATTGCTGATGGTGGCTGAAATTGAAGGTATAGAATTGACAAAAGCGCAAGCGAAAACGGCAATTGTCACGCCTTTGCGAAGCCTACCGCCCCATCCTGACGTGCGCGATGGCTTACAGGCACTTAAAAACAAGGGTTATAAACTAGTAAGCCTTACCAACTCGTCTAATCAAGGCGTATATACTCAATTTAAAAATGCTGATCTTTTGTCTTATTTCGACGAGCGACTAAGTGTAGAAGACATTAACTTATATAAGCCCGATACTCGCACGTATGAGTGGGCTATTGAAAAAATGGGTATAGCAGCAGAAGACGCTATGTTAGTGGCGGCACACGGTTGGGATATTGCTGGTGCTAAACAGGCAGGCTGGCAAGCCGCGTTCATTGCACGCCCCGGTAAGGTACTTTACCCGTTAGCAATAGCGCCTGACACGGTGGTAAGCGGAATAGATGAATTAGTCTCCCAATTACCCGATGCCAAATAAGCGTTAGGGTTGATGGTATCTAGGTGCACATAAAAGCACAGCTTATCGGTTGGCACGGGTAAACATAATTATTAGGTTAAACACCTGGGCCATAAAAGGTCATGCCAACCAATATTTCGAGCTAGGCACTGAGCTACGCTGTTGCCGTGCCTGCTCTTTTCATATCGATGTGAGGAATATCGTCTTCCAAGTACATAGTCGAAGTGGCTTCAAACCCAAAACCTTCATAAAACCGTTTTAAATACTCTTGCGCGCCAATTTCAATATCACAGCCTGGCCATAACGCCTCACAATGATCAATGGCTTCACGCATAAGTGCTCTGCCCGCCCCTTTACCTCTGAAAGCTTCGCTGGTAGCTACTCGACCGATACTCACCGATGGATAACTAACCCCTTCGCCAAGTAATCGTGCACACGCTACCAATTTGTTATCTTGAAACCCCATTAAATGATGAGTTTTCGGATGGCGGTCTTTTTCGTCAAGCTCCGGATAGGCACAGTTTTGCTCAACGACAAAAACATCGACACGCAGCTTGAGCAAGTCGAAGAGTTGATGATTAGTCAGTTCATTAAATGTAAGTGATTGCCAGGAAACCATGTTGCCTCGATGATTTTTTATTATTAACGTTTGAGTAGCGCCTTTAACAGATCCTGTTAAAGTTATAGATGTCAAAATACAAATTTTAAGATGCCAATTTTAAAATGCTAACTTTAAAATCTTTGCGACGATAACGGTTGGTTTAGTGTATCGCAACCCATTTTACTCAAAACTTATGCTACAGCCTGAGCACCACACGCGTAGGCCAAGATACTCTGGATTATTCAGGCCCTAGGGTTAAGATACTCGTTGTTCGCCAACCCCGCCTTGACATAGTCAATGAACATTTTAACCTTAGTAAGGTTCTTACGCCCTTCAACACTTACCACCTGTATAGGCAACTTTTTGTCTTCCACATCTTCTAACAAACTTACCAAATCACCACTTCTAAGTGCTTCTGCAACCTGATAGGACATCAACCGAACAACCCCAACGCCTGCAATAGCGGCGTTAATAGCCGCTCTGTTTTGGTTGGATTGAAAACGAGGTGTGAGCTTAATGGCATTAGGTCTGCCGTTTTTGTGATACGTCCATACCGCTGGCTCGTTAAAGCGCGTCGGATAAAGCACACTATGCCGTTTTAAATCTTCTGGCTTTTTTATGGCCGGGCGACTCGCCAAGTAGCTAGGCGCCGCACAGGTTACACGCCGTACGTATCCTACCGTAACACCGTAAAGCGAGGAGTCTTTCGGGTTACCTATACGTATTGCTACATCCATATTGCTATCAATTAGATTCACCACATCGTCGTGAAAATGCCCGTTAACCCTAATGTCGGGATAGTCCTTAAGAAATTGGGATATTATTGGCGTTACATAACGTTCGCCGAACAAAATTGGTGCCGTGATATTAAGCTCACCTCTGGGCACTAAATCAATGCCAGACACAGCAGCTTCACTTTGCTCAATATCTGCCAGTATACGTGAAACATGAATAAGGTAATGTTCACCAACCTCACTCAATTTCACTTGCCGCGTTGTGCGATGAAAAAGTCGAGTATTTAACTGTGCCTCTAAATGTGCAATACACCGAGTAACCGCAGGCGCTGACATCGACATCGCGTCTGCAGCTCCTACAAAGCTTCCCGACTTAGCAGCCTCTGCAAACACTCTCATGCACAAAAGCTTGTCCATATTATTTCACTCAATGAAATTATAAATTTCAAAAATAGCTAATTATTAAATAAAAGGAAAGTTCTAGTATCGCTCTCAGCTTTTGCACGTTTTCGTTCAGGTTAACGTTTTTACACTACAGCCCAATGCCTACAGGAGTTAATTATGAGACCACCGCTTCCCCCCTTTTCACCTGAAACCGCAGCGCAAAAAGTGCGACTTGCTGAAGACGCATGGAACACCAAAGATGCGGTAAAAGTTGCAGGTGCTTATACCTTTGACTGCCGTTGGCGCAACCGAGCAGAATTTATTGAAGGACGTGCTCAAATAGTGAGTTTTTTGACGAGAAAGTGGAACAAAGAGCTCAACTATAAATTAGTAAAAGAGCTATGGGCATTCAACGCAAACCGCATAGCAGTGCGCTTTGCATACGAGTACAAGGACGATTCTGGTCAATGGTATAGAGCTTACGGTAATGAAAATTGGCAGTTCAACCTTGATGGCCTAATGGAAAAACGTATTGCCAGTATCAACGAACATCCTATTTCAGAAAGTGACCGAAAGTTCACGTGGGATGGCGAACGACGCCCTGACGATTTTCCCACGCTGTCCGAGCTTGAGCTGTAAACAATGTTGATAATAACACCCAACTAACCATTTCTATTGAGAGGATGAATTTATGACAAATCCAACAAGCAATACATTGCCAAAAAGCCCTATTGTTTTGATTCAAAACCCTAAATCTGGCCACTGCCACAAGGTTTCATTGTTTATGGCACTGAATGCCATCCCTTTCACAACCGTTGAGCCTGACATGGCCAAAGGCGAGCACAAGAGTGATCGCTTCAGTTCACTTAACGTGTTTAAACAAGTCCCCGTGATAACAGACGGTGATATCACGTTGGCTGACTCCAATGCCATTCTGGTTTATTTGATCCACGCATACGCAGACAGTGACTATTGGCTAGGAAAGGACGCCAAAGAAAAAGCGCTAATTCAACGCTGGCTATCAGTCTCAGCGGGTGAACTTGCTAAAGGGCCGGCCGCCGCGCGATTAGAATACGTATTTGGAGCAACTATTCATGTGCCCACAGTACTAGCCACCAGCGAGACGTTACTTGCAAACATGGAGGCTCATCTAGAAAACACGGTAAGTGCTTTTTTGGTTGGCGAACACGTTACCGCAGCAGACATCGCTATGTATTCATATATAGCTCATGCCCCTGAAGGAGGAATATCGTTGTCCAAGTTTCCTCTTATCAATGCCTGGATAAATGCGGTTGAGAGTCTGGATAATTTTGTCCCAATGCCAGCGTCTGACATCGCACCAGCGCGCAATACCAGTCCGCATAGTTAATTGAGGTCGTTATGTCTCTACCTAAGCTATCATCCTTGAACCCAGCGTTTCATCAAGGCGAAATTGCACTGCAAAAAGAGCTGGAAATTGACAGGGAAATCGGTGAGCGGACGAATGGTTTTATCCGTAGCTTTATGCCGGAACAACACAGACTGTTCTTTACATCCAGTCCGTTCACTGTTTTCGCCTTGGTAGACGAAAAAGGCCACCCTGTAGCCACCCCTGTTTGGGGAGAAGGAGGTTTCATAGAAAGTCCCTCTGCTACCCAATTGCGCTTTAGCCTACCAGTAGAAGTTTGGAATATGATGCAACACTCGTTAAATCTCGACGTGACTTCAGGCAGCAAAATTGGAATCGTCGGCATTGAATACGCTACAAGGCGAAGAAATCGATTGAACGGTACGATAAGTCACGCAACTAATGAAAACCTTACGGTATTGGTAGACCAAAGTTTCGGTAACTGCCCCCAATACATTCACAAACGAACCACAGTCAAAAAACAACGTGCCGTTCAGACTGCCCCAATGAAAAACACAGTAGGTGCCGGTGATTCTACATTTTTTACTTCAACATCGAATGAGCTCACCCCAAGCGCACGCTCGCTAATATCAAGGGCTGAAACGTTTTTTATTGCCTCACGACATAAATCTTTAGGCCATGCAGCGAATGAAGGGCTAGACGTTTCTCACAGGGGGGGCAAAGCAGGCTTTGTTAAAGTGGAAGGGAATTCGTTAATCTTTCCCGATTTTAGCGGTAATAAATTCTTTAATACTTTGGGCAACATCTTACTAGACCCACGCGTCGGTCTGTGTTTTTGGGATAATGAAACAGGTAACCTTCTGTTTATTAAAGCAAAGGCGAGTATCGAATCCCTCGAATCGAATATAACCGCATTTGAAGGTGCAGAGCGCTTTGTGTCTCTTTCGGTACTCTCGGTAACACATATTTCGGGTGTGTATCCCTACTCCCATGAGATTACAGACATGTCCCCCTATGCACTAAAGACAGGTGACTGGAAATAAGCGGTTAATTGATGAACCCTATCATCTAGTTAGCGTAATCAATTGGAATACCGTAACCAGAATGGTTACGCTGTTTAGACAAAAAGTCTTGGTTAGGTTTTGTAGACAAGGGCAAATGCCCGCGTAGACACAGGGGCAGAACATGAGTGATAAGCGTAACATCAAAACGTACAACAAACCCGCTGGCGGATGGGGAGCACTAAAGAGTGTAACCCAGAGCTGGATCCAAAGCGAAAAGCCACTTAAGAATCTACGAGCCATGCTCAAGACGAACCAAGACAAAGGCTTTGACTGCCCAGGCTGTGCGTGGGGTGAATCACCAGAAAGTGGTTTAGTGAAGTTTTGTGAAAATGGTGCTAAAGCAGTGAATTGGGAGTCTACCGGTCGCTATGTAGACCCAACATTTTTCTCTAAGTATTCGGTCGGCTCACTGAAAAAGCACACCGATTACTGGCTTGAGTCACAAGGGAGACTCACCCACCCTATGCGCTACAATGCTCAAGCAGACCATTACGAACCAGTATCATGGGACGATGCCTTCGCACTTATTGCCAAACACTTGAAGGATTTACATTCCCCTCATCAGGCGGAGTTTTATACCTCCGGGCGGGCGAGTAACGAAGCCGCCTATTTATATCAGTTATTCGTACGCGCATTTGGCACAAATAATTTTCCCGATTGTTCAAATATGTGCCACGAAGCGTCGGGGCAAGGTATGAAACCTACGATAGGCGTGGGCAAAGGCACAGTTACGTTCAATGATTTTGCAAAAGCAGACACCATTTTTGTTATCGGCCAAAATCCGGGAACTAACCACCCTCGCATGCTAGAACCTCTTCGTGAAGCAGTACGAAGAGGGGCGCAAGTGATATGCTTCAACCCGTTAAAAGAGCGTGGGCTTGAGCGATTTCAAAACCCGCAGCATCCGGTTGAGATGCTAACCAATGGCTCTGAGCCAACCAATACCGCCTATTTCAGGCCTGCTCTTGGTGGTGACATGGCGGTTATGCGCGGCATCGCTAAATGGCTGTCAACTTGGGAGCAAGAAGCCAAAGCGAACAATGCTCCTCCCGTATTCGACCACGACTTTATTAACGCACATACCAATGGAATGGACGACTATTTGAGTGCCGTTGAAACGACGAGCTGGGAGCATATTGAAGCGCAGAGCGGTTTATCAAAAGACGAAATACGTCACGCGGCAACCATGTACAAACGTGGAGAGCGGGTGATCATGTGTTGGGCAATGGGGATCACCCAACACAAGCACTCAGTCGCTACGGTTCAGGAAATAGTGAACGTTCAACTACTACGAGGAAACGTGGGCAAGCCTGGTGCAGGGCTTTCTCCCGTTCGTGGCCACAGCAATGTGCAGGGGGATAGAACTGTGGGTATTAACGAAGTCCCCCCCAAAGCATTGCTTGACGCACTGGAGAACAAGTTTAACTTCGCCGTTCCACGAGAAAGAGGTCACAATACGATTCAAGCTATCCAGGCTATGGAAAGTGGTGAATCCAAAGTTTTCATCGGCTTAGGCGGTAATTTCGCCCAGGCGACGCCAGATACGCCGCGTACTCACGCTGCGCTGTCACAATGCGACTTAACCGTTCATATCGCCACCAAATTAAATCGTTCTCACCTAACCACGGGTAAAGACGCGCTTATATTACCCTGCTTGGGACGTACTGAAATTGACATGCAGGCTAGCGGGCAACAAGGCGTGACTGTGGAAGATACGTTTTCTATGGTTCATATTTCTTATGGCCAACTTCCGCCAAGCTCGCCCGAACTTCGCTCTGAACCCGCTATTATTGCTGGTATCGCGAAGGCGACGTTAGGCAACACGCCGGTAGACTGGGACTTCTTAATAAGCGATTACGACAATATTCGTGAGCTCATTGCCGACACCATAGACGGTTTTAAAGACTTTAACACCAAACTCGCTCAACCAGGTGGTTTTCATTTAGGTAATGCAGCAGGTGAGAGACGCTGGTTAACACCATCGGGCAAAGCCGAGTTTGCTGCTAACGCCCTGCCTGATTCACTGTTAAATGCTGACCTCGTTGCGAAAGGTGAAGAGCCGGACCTCATTTTACAAACACTGCGCTCTCATGATCAGTACAACACAACTATTTATGGTATGGATGACCGCTACAGAAACGTGTTTGGCGCGCGGGACGTTCTGTTTGTCAATGAACGTGACATTAAGAAGCTGGGTTTTAACGATGGCGATAAAGTCGACATTACGTCAATGTGGAACGACGGCAAAACACGCCAAGTTAAACAGTTTATGTTGGTGGCTTACGACATCCCGCAAGGTCAAGCAGCAGCATATTACCCCGAAACCAATCCGTTAGTACCACTAGAAAGTTACGGTGATGGCACGTTCACACCAACATCGAAATTTATCGCGATCAAACTTTCGAAATCTGAATCAGATGGCCGAATAGCAGTCTCTGCGGTGTAAGCTTTTCGTTGCTTATCCGGTACTTATCAGTACAGGCCCTTTGTTTCTAACTGGCTCGCTGCGCACTACTTTTCTTGCGGTGCGTAAGCTCTTGGAGGGTCATACTTAGGTACATGGATCAGGGTGAGACCATAACGGCTTGCCCACTTTACTGATAAGGCTGTAGGAGCAGATAGCGTCACTACCAAAGGTAATTTAGCTCTTATCGCTTTTTGAACCAACTCTAAACTGCAGCGGCTTGTGAGCACAACAATACCTTCAGGTTGAAAGAGTTTTTTGGTGGTGATAGCACCAATTAATTTATCAAAAGCATTATGCCTTCCTATATCTTCTCGGCATGCCAGCACATTGCGCTTAGCATCAATGTAGAGCGCTCCATGCACCGCACCGCTCTGCTGAGCTAATGCTTGCGCATTAGATATATGGCTTCGCAATCCTTTAAACCAGCTCACATCAGGCAAAGGCGATACATCAATAGACGTCAATTGAGGCAAAGCGTTGTCTAATGCCTCAACACCGCAGAGCCCACAGCCCGACGCCCCCGCCAATTGCCGTTTATTTTCCTTTAACTTCCAGAACGCCTGATTGGCAATTTCAACTTCCGCATTGATGTGTTCTTTGTGATGCGTCAATTCAATACCGTAAAGCTGGCGGGGATGTTCGATAATGTCGTTACTTAAACTGAAGCCCACAATGAAATCTTCAATGTCGTTTGGGGTTATCAGCATTACGGCATAATTAATACCGTTATAACTAATGCTTAAAGCGACTTCTTCGGCAAGGGCAAACTTTTGAGTATAGGGTGCAGCATCTAAAACCAATGCGTGTTGTTCAGTATTACTTTTCATGTGGCCAATCACCTGGAGTATTCACATTCAGCCACTCTACGTCATCGTCATTAGACATATTTGCTTTGCTATCGCTTTCATCTTTACGCGCTGTTTTTTTGAGGCCGGCTTCTTTAAGAGAAACTGCATTGAGAATTTCTAAAAATCCTACCACTCGTCTTTTACTTTGCTCAACTAGATAGTTGGCTAAGAGGGCTTTGGTGTCCTGAGTAACGGGTAAATAGAAAGGCAAAAAGCGTTTTTCCACATAACATGCCTTTTCAGCCTCTCGCCCTCGCGAAACTAATATTCTCAAAAGCTCGGGCGTCATCTGCGGCATGTCAACGGGAAGAACAAGCAGTTCACAAGGATTGCCATTGTGATTATCAGATTGAGATAGTGCGTCTAAAACAGCATGTACTCCGCTAAGCGGACCTGCATCTTCAATTTTGTCATTCAAAAAGCCTGGCGCGTTGCGGCTAATTAACACTTTATCGCAACTCGCAGACTGTAAAAGTAACGAAGCATTATCGATGAGAGTACGGCCCTGATAACGCATAAGTGCTTTATCTTGCCCCATTCTACGCGATTGACCACCCGCAAGCACTAAACCGATGAGTGTCGTATTCACTTTACTCACTGCATATGCCCCCTTTATTGAAAATCTCCTCATATCCTTTTAAAAACTCAAAGCATTGCTTTGCAATGGGAGAGCTGGGTTCGCCTTTTCGCATGATGAGCCCTAAAGGCGAAATGGTTTTACCATCGTCAACAGTAACATAGGCGAGCCCTAAATCATCATTGGCCTTTGCGACGTTGGTTGGAAGGATCGTACAACACATCCCCTTTTTCACTGCTTGCAGTAAACAATGAACCGAGTCTGATTCAATAACAGGCTCATTGTTCACGCCCACATTAGCCATGTTTAACGTGATTGACTGCCTAAAGTGCATTGAAGGTGTTAATAACCCAAGTGGCAGTGATGAAAGAGACTGCCAGCTTAGGGTATCTTGCTCAAAGCAGTAATGATTAGGGTGATACAGCAACACCATTGGTGTAGCTTTAAACGGCAAAATATGGAAGTGTTGCGCGCTCATGCCTTCAAGGTAACAAAGACCCAGGTCAAGCTCGTTACGGTGTAGCGCGTTAACGATATACTCACTGCTATGTGTTTGTAAGGAATACTGTAGTGCACTGTGCTGTTTTGAGAGGGTGTCAATAATGTCGATAGGATCGACACTCGCTAGAGGAACGGCACCAATCCGAAGTCGGCCAACTAAGGCACCTTTGCACGATGCAGCTTCCGCTTGTAATCCGTCACACGCCGCTAAGATATTCCTTGCCCATGCCAAAATTCTTTCACCTTCCGGCGTAAAGCCTTGGAATCTGTGGTTGCGAGCCACCAACTGAATGCCAAGCTCATCTTCTAAATTATGAAGGCGTGAAGAAAGCGTGGGTTGTGTAACATTGCACGACTTAGCCGCTTTACCGAAGTGCTGCGTCTCATCTAACGCGACCAGAAACCGGAGCTGACGAATATCCAAAGACCAATACCTTAATCATGATAGATAGCTTCTATCATGATTCTACCAATGGAATGCTTGACTTGTAAGTACATTAAACGCATGTTTTTAGAATAAGCCAAAAATCCCAAAAATATGTGCACATACTGATTGATAGAAACTATCACTCAAGATTATTCGCCCAGCATAGATTTAGCATTTTGTTCTGCGTAAGCGCTTCGACGCTGCTAGACCGACATCGCCTGAAAAATTTGTAGACGACGTGTACTAGCGCCTGTTGACCTTTGATGATGCCTTCTTACAACAAGTCCCATTGAAAATAGAAATAGCCATACCGTTGCGGCTTCACTTACTGCATGAGTAACCGTAGTCAAATAGCCAATATCAGCAAACGACGCTACAGTGGTATCACTTAACGAAATTGGAGTTGGCCCCAAATACCCTGTCATTAAATCTGATGAACCACCAGGCCAAGGTTCGTCCCAGTGACTGTTGGCAGTGCCGGCTCCTCCCCCCAGTTCTACAGGAATAAATGTGGCGTTTTCAACAAACTCGCGGCGATAAATTTCCAAAGCGTACTCTCCGGTGTAACGCCCTGAACCGCTGACGTAGTTAGATTGGCTGCCCGCAATAAAAAAGTCGGTCGTCCACAATGTTCCAAATCCAATTACATGGGCCATCTCGTGTACGATGACATCAAAAAGTGTACCGCGACTTTCTAAGCTAGCAAGGTCTGCCGTATCAAAGCGCATGCGGCCTTTATTTGCATAAACAAAAGTGCTGTCTGGTAGCTGAGTGATACCCGTTGGGCCAGCACTACCCAATACGCCACCCACACCATCAAGTGCAACGCCACTCGCATCTATAACAATATTGTGATTAAACTCGCTTTGAACGCCTATTAGGTAAGACTCCCAATAAGCGATTGCATCATCAAAAACACTGGATTGTGAAGGTGTTAAACCACCAAGATCGTTAATAGAAATTTTGAATAGTCCTGCATTTGCTGAAAAAGACACACACAACGACACCACAACACTGAAGAACCACTTAATTGAGACACCCATAGCACCCCTCCAAAACTAAGAAAAAACGTTCGATGCAAATAAATTTAGTAACGTAGGCCTGTTTATCTTTGCTGTATTTCAAAGCTCAACAGGGTAAGGACTAAAAAAACTATAGTAGAGAAAACCGTAAGTAGTTATGAGAAAGATTGCTTGTTAACGGCAAAAGTAAAAATTACTAAAGATCAACGTGTTGAATTTTTTAACAGAGAATACTTAACCGTAAGTCGTTCGCCATTGGCACAATGACGTATAGGGAGGGGGCGAATTATTGAAATTTTTTACGTCTACTTTCCCGCTTACCACGCTCTGTGATACAGAGCGCGGCTGCGAGAATGAATTAGAGGGCCTACCAGGTTAAATCATCTGGAATTTCATAATCGGCGTACCAATCATCTTCTTCTTCATCTTTACCATCGGCTCCGCTCTTATCTAAATCAGCACGGTAAATAACTGAAGCCTCGTCGCGCTGCGCAATTTTGTCAGCAACGGGGGCTGGTACTAGTTCATAAGCGTCATCTAGCAATACAACAGCCAAACGACCTTTTGTCACTTGCTTGTGCATCTCTTCACTCACATACAGACGCTTTACTACGTTGTCGTGTGTAAAGTTAAGTAAGGTTTCGCCATTGCGCGGTTGTTTGTTTACAGTAATAAGCTGCCTTACCTGCGCAATAATTGAGCGCTTCTCTCGCTCCTGCTGTTGAAGCTGGTTTAGCTCACGTGAGCGCGCTTTTTTCTCTTCAGCTGCTTGTTGAGCAGCAATAGTCGCTTCATCAACGACAGGTTGTTTTTGCTTATTCTTTTGCTTTTGTTTTTTGCGTTTATCTGCACGCGCTTGCTTTGCAGACGCTTTATCGGCCAAACCGGCTTTCAGTAGTTGGTCTTGTAAGGAGGCCATAATTACTCTC
This sequence comes from Alteromonas sp. DY56-G5, assembly GCF_041414725.1. Taxonomy (NCBI): domain Bacteria; kingdom Pseudomonadati; phylum Pseudomonadota; class Gammaproteobacteria; order Alteromonadales; family Alteromonadaceae; genus Alteromonas; species Alteromonas sp. DY56-G5. The sequence goes on from NZ_JANHZQ010000017.1 coordinate 86,058, forward strand.
TGTTACACTGTTTCTATTGATACGCTTTGCAGACGTTTACCGTCTTTTAACTACGTAACAAGCCCGAGCAATGTCGGGCTTGTTAATTTCAATTAAAGGTCAATTTATACCTTTTCCGATGTAAAGGCATTACTTCTTCTTGGCTTTAGTCGCTGGCTTTTTAGCGGCTTGCTCCTGCCATTTGCCATTATCGTACCACGCAGACCATCCTGTTGCTTTACCGTTGTCATTTTCAGACATCACGTATTGCTGTTTGGTCTTCCTGCTGTATCGAACTATTGCAGGGTTACCATCAGGATCTGTTTGTGGCGCATCAGCAAGATAGTAGAATTTCGGCGAAATTCTATCTCTAAAGCGAGCAAGTTCTTCCACTTTCGGTGCACGAGTTTCACGCGACTTTGGAAAGTTATGCGCCGCTAAGAAAATTCCCGAAGCGCCATCACGTAGCATAAAATGCGCGTCAGACTTTTCACACGGAAGCTCAGGTAAATCTACCGGATCTTCTTTTGGCGGCGCAGCTTCACCGTTTCTAAGTAGCTTACGAGTATTCTTACACTCTTCGTTGGTGCAGCCGAAGTATTTACCAAATCGACCGTTTTTAAGCTCCATATCGCTGCCACATTTATCACACTCAATAATGGGGCCGTCATAGCCTTTTATCTTGAATGTGCCTGTTTCAACTAAGGTGCCATCACATGTTGGCGTGTTACCACACACATGAAGTTTACGGGTTTCGTCAACCAAGTAACTGTCCATCGCCGTGCCGCACTTAGGACAACGCTTTTTAGAACGAAGCGCTTCTGTTTCGAGCTCTTCTTCATCGTCCACTTTCACGACTTCATCACCAGGCGTTAAATTCATGGTGTTTGTGCAGCGCTCTTTCGGCGGTAAATTGTAGCCTGAACAGCCCAAGAATACGCCAGTTGACGCGGTTCTCACGTTCATTTCACGGCCGCATTTATCGCACTCAACACCTGCAGGCACTGCCTGATTCAAGCGCATACCGCCCTCTTCAGGGTCTTTCTCAGCGTTTAACAGTTTTCCGTAGAAGCCGCTGTAAAAGTCGTTGAGCACGTCCTTCCAATCTTTCTTGCCTTCAGCAATATCATCAAGATGCTGCTCCATGTTGGCAGTAAAGTCATAGCTCATTAAATCGTCAAAGTTTTCCATCAGACGATCGTTTACGATTTCGCCCATTTTCTCGGCATAAAAACGCTTGTTCTCTAAGCGCACATAGCCGCGATCTTGAATCGTCGAAATAATACTGGCGTAGGTCGATGGACGACCAATACCGCGTTTTTCAAGCTCTTTTACCAACGAAGCTTCATTAAATCGCGCTACAGGCTTGGTGAAGTGCTGTTTAGGATCAAGCGCTTTTAAGTCAAGCACATCGCCTTTTTGTACATCAGGCAACATGAGCTCTTCTTCGCCTTTTTTACGAAGCTGAGGTTGAACGCGAGTCCAGCCATCGAACTTAAGTACGCGGCCCTTCGCCGTCAGCTCGTAATCACCCGCCGCCACTTTAATAGTGGTTGCATCGTACTTAGCTGGAGTCATTTGACAGGCCACAAACTGGCGCCAAATAAGCTCATAAAGACGCTGTGCATCGCGTTCCATATCGCCTAAACTTGCAGCACTTATGCTCACGTTTGAAGGACGGATCGCTTCGTGCGCCTCTTGCGCACCTTCTTTACTGCCGTAGCGATTTGGCGAATCAGGCAGGTACTTGTCACCAAAATTATCTGAAATGTACGCACGAGCACTGTCCAACGCCTCTTGGCTTAAATTGGTTGAATCCGTACGCATATAGGTGATGTAGCCCGCCTCATAAAGGCGCTGTGCCATCATCATGGTTTTCTTAACACCAAAGCCCAATCGAGTACTTGCCGCTTGTTGTAGCGTTGAGGTAATAAATGGTGCAGAAGGACGACTTTGCGTAGGCTTTGACTCGCGGCTTTCTACCGTGTAGTTAGCCCCTTCTAAGTCAGCAAGCGCTTTATCAGTTTCGGCCTTGTTTTTAGGCTTGAACGCATTGCCCTGGTGCTTTGCTACCAGCATGCGCAGTGCCGCTTTTTGCTGGCTAGTTAAATCTGCGTGTACGTCCCAAAACTCTTCAGGTACAAACGCTTTAATTTCTCGCTCACGCTCTACAACAAGCCTAACCGCTACCGATTGAACACGCCCTGCTGAGAGGCCTCGCGCAATTTTTTTCCACAGAAGTGGCGATACCATAAAGCCTACAACACGGTCTAGGAATCGACGAGCCTGCTGCGCGTTGACGCGAGAAATGTTTAGTTCGCCCGGATCTGAGAACGCATCTTGAATCGCGTTTTTAGTAATTTCGTTAAACACCACTCGCTGGTAAGTTTTGTCTTTTTTACCTAGCAGCTCTTGTAAATGCCATGCAATCGCTTCCCCTTCGCGGTCCAAATCGGTCGCGAGATAGATAGTGTCAGCATCTTTAGCAAGCTTTTTAAGTTCGTTAACGACTTTCTCTTTACCCTGTAGCACTTGATAGTGGGCTTTCCAGTCTTTCTCTGGATCCACACCCATTCTGTCTACAAGCTTTAAATATTCGTGACGGCGAAGATATTCTTGACGCTCTTCTTCGCTTAAAGTTTTGAGTTCTTTAGCCGGTTTTTTAGGCTCTACTTTGCCTAAAGCCTTCGTCGGAAGATCTCGCACGTGGCCAACCGAACTTTTTACGATAAAATTTTTACCGAGATATTTATTTATCGTTTTCGCTTTGGCTGGTGACTCGACTATGACCAGTGATTTTGCCATATAATTGAACTAAACCTATTGATTTTTAATGACTATTTACGTCAAATTCTGAAAATTGGAGCAACCTTGCACTATATATAGGGTACTCGCTCTTTTTTAACATATATCTACAAAGTGAATGGAAAACAAGATCTTCTTCATACTTATTCTTTCCTTTGCTTTAAACACGCGCAAAAACTGCACAATAAATGAACAGCGCGATTGGCATTGGCCTTAAAAGCCGTATAATGCCAGCCATTCCAACCTAGCCTGACAACATGTTCAGGTGTGAAGAAGTGCATCGTTTGTCCCTGTAAAAGAACGAAAGCGTTGCCGCTGCTATTAAATTAATCGCAGTGCGTATGGAAAAGTAACATATAGGGTCAAGCGCCAAAACTCCAAGAATGAGGGAAAGTATGAAGCAGTTTGAAGTTAACTTTGATGGTCTTGTAGGACCTACCCATAACTATGCCGGTTTGTCGTTTGGCAATGTCGCTTCCCTGAACAACGCAAACGCAAAGAGCAGTCCAAAACAAGCTGCAAAGCAAGGCTTAGCCAAAGCAAAGGCGTTGGCCGATATGGGAATGGTTCAAGGTGTGTTGGCCCCACAAGAGCGTCCTGACATCGCCGCACTGCGCCGATTAGGCTTCACAGGCTCTGATGCTCGCGTGCTAGAAAGCGCTGCAAAGCAATCTCGCGAGATTTTCCTTGCTTGTTGTTCTGCTAGTAGCATGTGGACTGCAAATGCCGCCACTGTGTCTCCTAGTGCCGATACTGCCGATGGTCGCGTTCACTTTACCCCTGCAAACTTAACCAACAAGTTCCATCGTTCACTAGAGCCTCAGGTTACAGGCAATATCCTGCGTGGTACATTTGCCAATGAAAAGCACTTTGCTCATCACCAGCACCTGCCAGATAACGAGCATTTTGGTGACGAAGGTGCAGCTAACCACACGCGACTTTGCAGCAACTATGGTCAGGCAGGCGTAGAGTTGTTTGTTTATGGTCGTCATGCATTTGATACCAGCAAACCAGCACCGAAAAAATATCCGGCTCGCCAAACGCTAGAAGCATGCCAAGCAGTAGCTCGCTTACACGGTCTAGACGACGATGGCGTAGTTTACATGCAGCAAAACCCAGACGTTATCGACCAGGGCGTATTCCACAACGATGTGATCGCTGTTGGTAACCAAAATGTGTTGTTTTTCCACGAGCAAGCGTTTTATCAAAAAGACGCTGGATTTAAAGAGCTTCAAGCTAAATTTGGTAGCGAACCGCTTCACTTTATCGAAGTGCCGACCGCTGAAGTCTCTGTACAAGACGCAGTAAAAACCTACTTGTTCAATACGCAAATTATAACGCTTCCAGGTGGTGATATGACCATCATCGCGCCAACTGAGTGTGAGGAAAATGAAGCCGTTAAGCGTTATCTAGACAAGCTAGTAACTCTGGGTACGCCCATTAAGTCGGTTAATTACTTTGACGTTAAACAAAGTATGCGTAATGGCGGTGGTCCGGCATGTTTGCGTTTGCGCGTTGCAATGAACGACCAAGAACTCGCTGCGGTTAACCAAAATACGCTAATCAACGATGCACAATTCGCACGCTTAAATGCTTGGGTCGACAAGCACTATCGCGATGAATTAAGTGAAGATGACTTGCGCGATCCGCAGCTGCTCATTGAATCTCGTACTGCGCTTGATGAGCTTACACAAATTCTTAAAATTGGTTCGGTTTACCCGTTCCAACAGGGATAAGTTAAGTCTGATTGAAATAAGCAAAAAAGAAAGCCGGCTATAAGCCGGCTTCAGACTGTTGAAAAAGCCCTAGACGAAAGTCTGGGGCTTTGATCTAATAGGCATAGTGAAATTCGGAGTGTTCACC